>CALMMI010000397.1 GCA_937868245.1 uncultured Ignavibacteria bacterium
GGTAATGGCGGTATAATTTTCACAATGGACACTACCGGAAAATTGTTAAATTCATATCCAAGTCCGGCTACAAATTATCCAATCGGGCTGGAACTTGTGGACGGAAAGTTACTTGCAGCCGACCGCGATGGTTCAAGAATGATCTATACAATTGATCAAGCTACCGGTACTACATTATCATCCAAAAAAAATCCGTATCAACTAACGTATGGTCCAAGATGCCTCTGCTACGACGGCAGTCAGTATATGTATCAAATATGTACTAATTTTTCCGGTGGTTCATTATCCGGAACAATCAATCTAAAAATTGACAAGAATACTCCTACTAAAGAAGAAGGCAGAATGGAACTTCTGCAAGGAAGTACAACAATTAATGCACGTGGAATAGAATACGACCCGCGTGACAAAAATTTCTGGGTTGCCGATTATGGTGGAAATATCTTCAAAGTAGCAGGATTCGAGACAGTTACTCCTCCTGATCCAAATAGTGTAAATGAACAAACAAATGATACGTATAATCAAATCATTTCAGGCTCTATTTACCCGAATCCAACTTCAGATGCAACGTTTATCTCTTATCAATTGAATAAACCTGCCTCGCATCTTAAAATTGAGGTTGTCAACTTATTAGGTGAAACAGTTAGCACTTTGTTCGATAATTCTCCTGTTGGCAATGATCAGAACATTCTTAAATTAGAGACAGCAAATCTTGCAAATGGTGTTTATTCCATTCTCTTTACAGTTGACAGAATGGAACATGTAGCGAAAAAATTAATCATAACACACTAATATTTATCGCTATTTAAATCATTACGCTGCCAATTCTTTAATTGAGAATTGGCAGCGTGTTGTATAAAAAATCTAACCGATTGAAGGGGATTTTCCTCGTTAATGTTTTAAATTACATCCTGATTTAATGAAACGTCCTTCCATTCATACGGACAATGAACATTCAGGTGCAGATCGTTATTTAATTACGTATGCAGATTTAATTACTCTCTTGCTGGGTCTTTTCGTAATTCTTTATGCGTCCTCTCAGGTGGATAGCGGTAAGTACAAAGAGTTTTCGGCGGCAATGACAGATTATTTCAAACCGTCGGCTGACAACAAACAACAACGCGGTAATAAAATATTACCGGGTGCGGACGGAATTCCGCAACCGATTCTGCCTAAAGCCCAGGAAAAATCAATAGATCAAATAAATCTTGAGGTTGAGAAATCTCTTCAACAAGAAATAAACGACGGGAAAGTCTCAATCCAGCGTACACCTACGGGAATAATAGTAAATTTGCCGGAGAAATTACTGTTTCAATCGGCTAAATCTGATATTCAGCACGATGCATTTCCAGTTTTGGATTCAATATCTGCAATACTTCTGGGGCTTAATAAGAAAATAACGATAGATGGGTTTACGGACTCAATCCCGATTCATACATTTCAATATGAGTCCAATTGGCAGCTTTCTACAGCACGAGCGTTGAATATAGGATATTACATCCTTAAGCAAGGTGTTTCCGAACAAAATTTCAGCATACGGGGTTTCGGGGCAAATAAACCTTCTGCAAATAATGATACTCCCGACGGAAGAGCCAAAAACAGACGCGTTGAAATTTTAATAGAAGATTTACCTAAAAATGTACCCTCCACAGAAGGATATATTTCCGATTCAACAGCGGTTCGTAATCAGTAAACAATTTTTGGAACAAAAATTTATAGCTCTTTTTTGAAATATTAGCATAAAACACTACTTATATTCAATTTATTACTACTTTTATATACCTTGAATATTCTCTAAGGACAAATCATGCTGGATGCACTCCCCCAAACCTCTGAAAATCTTTCATCTATTTCATTAGTTATTCCTGACTTCGGGAATCTTCAGGTTGAACCCAAGCATATCTTTACGTTTGCAGACGGTTTACTGGGATTTGAAGATTTAACAGAGTTTATCCTTATTAATGAAGAAAGCACCTCCCCGTTCAGATGGCTCGTTTCTGTACAAAAACCCTCTATCGGCTTCCCCGTATTGAGTCCATGGCATATAGAATTAGCGTATGACCCTGCTATTGATTACGATCTTGCAAGTCATTCACTTTTCGTTGTAGTTACGTTAGCAGACGAGCATAAACGAATGACTGCAAATATGAAAGCACCGATTCTATTGAATACCGACAAGCAAACAGGGAAACAAATCATACTCACATCCGGTAACTATCAGGCTGAATATGTTATCAGCACTGGAAACGAGCCTGATAATTCGGAAACAAGTGACTCGGAAGTTCATCGTAAAATATTTACCGCTCAGTTTGGAGAAATTGAAGTACCTGCAAGTAACGTTATAAATTTTCCTAAGGGGGTACTTGGTTTCCCCGAGCTTAAGGAGTTTGTAATTATCTCCGACGAAGAAACCGCACCATTCAATTGGCTCATTTCCTTAGAGCAACCCTCTATAGGCTTCCCCATGCTTTCACCTTGGATGATAGATATGGAATACGACCTGCGAAGTAATTTTAATCCCGATTTCAATGCTGCTTTTGTTATCATTACCATACGGGCAGCAAACAGGGGTATGACGGCAAATATGAAAGCACCGATTATTATCGATGTTGTAAAACAATTGGGTGAGCAAATCATCCTTTCGTCAGATAAATATTCCCCGGAATTTACTGTCAATTCTAAATAGTTTTACCCAATTTTTTCCTTATAAATTATGCTGGTACTCTCACGTAAAATTGGCGAGGTTGTCACGATTGGAAATGCAATTACTATTACAATTTTAGGTAACGACAGAGGCATTGTTCGGCTTGGAATAGAAGCCCCCAGAGATATTCCCGTTCATCGCAAGGAAGTATATGATAAAATCATTGAAATGAACCGTCAGGCTGCCCAAACAAACATGTCCGCGTTCAAAAAAGCACTCATAGGACTTGATATTAACAGACCAACAGCCGATAATGGACAACAAACAGATACGCTTATCCTTACCACAGATAAGAAACAGAAATAAACAACAGTTAATTCTGAAAGGATATTACAGTAATGAATGAAATTCCGGTCTTAATAATTGATGATGATATCTGGATGCAGAGAATTCTCTCTAAGATTATTCAAAGTTTCGGGTTTTACCCGTTTCTAGCTTCCAATGGTTTTGATGGAATAGCACTTGCAGTAGAACATCACCCTGCATTGATAATGCTGGATGTACTTATGCCGGAGCTTTCAGGACATCAAACCCTAAAGGCAATCAAACATATTAAGTCAACAAAGGAAATTCCGATTATCATGGTTACGGCTGTTTCTGATATAGAAAATATTGGGATGGCAATGAAATCAGGAGCCGCAGGTTTTGTTGGGAAACCGTTTACCCGTGCTACCATCTTTGAAAAAATTCGTGATGTGGTAAACAAGGATATTCTTGCTCAAGCAGCTCTAAAAGCAAAAGCCAACGATTTTACCTCCGAAGATAAGCCCGCAGCTGCCCAGGAGTCGCCTTCAAACCTTATTAAGACACTTGAGGAGTCGTTTACCGGAACTCCGCAGCCTAAATCATCTGCAATGCCACAGCAGGTGATTCCTAAAACATATAAGGAAGATGACAAGAAGAATATCGACGCTATAAAGGAACTGTTGCTAAAATCTAAAAAGTAATGACTATCAAATTAAAAAACCTCACTTTCCTTTCGGGAAGTGAGGTTTTTTTGTTTATACATCTAAGAGCTGCTAAGTTCTAAATTAAAGAATTTATTTTTTAACACGTCATCGTCCATTACTCGCAT
>CALMMI010000398.1 GCA_937868245.1 uncultured Ignavibacteria bacterium
GAATGCTTTGAAAATTTCCTTCCAAGTAAAGCCCCAACTTCCACCATACAAATATGCACATCCTTCATCTACCGGACGATTTATTATTTCAGGCGAAAGCACATTACGTAATCTGCTATGAAATAAATCATGCGGGTCGAATACTGTGAAGTTTGAAGTTAGTGAGCCGTCTAAATACAACCTACTATTGTTTTCTTTCGAAATGGAAGAGTTATGTCTGAACCCGTTGTAATCAGAAATATATTCCGATCCTGAAAGTTTTAATACTTCTTCAAAATTATCGCAACAGTACAACTCAGTCGGTAATAATGGCGCATTTAACTTTTTATCATACAACATCACAGTTTTTTGAAATTCAACTGCTTTTGGGATATTTATAGTGGTTTTGTAATAGAATGTATAGTTTCCTATTTTCCTCGACTTCCATAATACTGTGTTCATTTTCAAAGGGGAAAGGAAAAAGAACTGATTGCCTTTCCGCCGGGATAAAACTTTGAATGTCGCCTTCAGAACAGGTACATTTTCTGTAACTGCCATATACGATAGTTGAATTGAGAAACTGGAATCACTTAGTTTTATGATATTCGTTAGATGTGGTTTGTAATAATTAGGCTCGTTTAGTTTCTTATTCTTTTCGATACCTTTCATATCATCAAGCAAAAGAGAAGTCTCTAATAAGTTCTCTTTCAGCACATACGTATTTTCATTATTTGGCTTTTCCTTCTGATTTAGAAATCCGTTAAGACTTTTTATCAATTGGAATCTAATCGTCGTATCATCCGGTAACCGTATAAATGGCTGAATAATTACCGTATCAGTCTGTGCAAAAGAAATACCTGTCGAGATACATAAAATCATCAAAAAAGTAAAAGCCGTGGTCATAATGTTGCCCTGTTACTGTATAAACGTTTATAGATTGTTTGGGCGGGATGACACACATCTTTCAAGAAAGGTTACGAATTTATTAATCTATGCATGAATTAAAAGTTGAATGATTAATTTTATTGAAAGCAAAAATCTGTTAAGATTATAGTTTCTACAGTTCAATGTATGTAGGTTATGAACCATAATTTTAATTATGCAGAGGTATTTCTATACCATCTTGAGAGTAGAAAACAACTACTGTTTTTCCTGCTTGCTTCATTTCTAACTCGTATGTTATTACTCCTCTTGCAGTCTCAATTTTAGATATTGTTTTTGCTTTAAGTTGTGGGTATTTTGTTGTAAACGCCGTTTGAATATTGTTTGGTAAATCACTAAATTTAATTTCTGTTTCGGTTTCCAGTAGTTCACCTGTATCACTGAAATTTGCAGAAGTCTTTACGCCTTTACTGTGAAATGTAGCTTCATATTCGTGAGTATCTTCTTTCTGCCATTTTACTGACGTTACATCGGGAAATTTCTGCTTAAAAGCATCTAGAACTAATTTTGGAGCTTTTACTTGGGCAAATCCTGTTATTGAGATCGTTGCAAAAACGAGTGTAAGTAATAGTACGTTTTTCATAAATTTTTATATACAGTAAGTTATTGATTTAGTTAAACAAATATTTAGTCGTAGTTGTTTAACTATTATGAGTATTACTCCACCAATCCCAAGCGTAGCGCATACCCAACAGCTTCCATCGAATTATCAACATTCAGCTTTTCCAAAATCCGCTGACGGTGGGTATTAACCGTATGGACACTGATAAAGAGCCGTTCTGAAATTTCCTTACTTAAGAACCCCTTTTTGACAAGTGACAAGACTTCTACTTCTCTTTTCGACAGTTCAGGGTTTTTAATTTCCGAAACAGAAGGAAGAATTTGACCTGTTTTACAGTTGATTACTTGCATTTTGACAGCTTGATCTGTGTTTTGGTTAGGAGATACATCTAAAACCGAAAGTCCCAACCATATATTTCCGTATTTATCCAATTCAAGAGCTTGCTGTTGTTCGATGATGCGAATGTATTTTTCTCCGATTCCCAATATCCTATATTCACTTACAAATTTATAGTTCGAACGTTCATCATTTGGTATTTGATAAAAGTACTTGAGAAGTGATATTCCGTTTCTAGTCAATTCGATTAAATCTTCAG
Organism: uncultured Ignavibacteria bacterium; assembly: GCA_937868245.1. Lineage (GTDB taxonomy): Bacteria > Bacteroidota > Ignavibacteria > Kapaibacteriales > UBA961 > JADJXV01. The sequence continues at coordinate 2,079 of CALMMI010000398.1, forward strand.
GGTGAACCCTTGAATCAAAATACTCCGTCCCTACATTATCAACCATACTCATATCATAGCCAAACAACTCTCCAAAATTATAGGAGGCAAAAACATGTTCCTTCTTATACATGTCAAAAACAGTAATACCACTGTTTCCAACTTTGGAGAGTCGGTGAAGAAATGGTCTGTGCGATTCTAAAAGATTGTAATCTAAATCACTTTCAACGAATTTCTGCTGTTGCAAAACTTCGTAATACTGCATTTGGAGTTCTTGTAATTCATTCATATTTCTAAAATTACTGATTAATCAGTATAGGATTGACCGGATATTTGCCTTAATTTTGGATATTAATTTCCATTGAATTCATACAAATTATTACATAAAATTCATCCAAATCTAAGTAAAAATCATGAGATATTATTTGTTTCTGTTGGTTCTTTTAACTACTGCAATTACAACCTACGCACAAAACACCACGCAAACAATCAAAGGAGTGGTTATCGATAAAAATTCACTTACCCCACTCCCCTCTGCAACAGTCCAAATTCTGAACACAAATCCTAAAATCGGAGCTGTCAGTAGTAAAACGGGGAATTTCAAAATAGAGAATGTTCCTGTTGGTCGATATGATATTCAAGTATCGTTTGTTGGTTATGAACCACTCGTCATTAAAGAGGTGGTCGTTTCCTCTGCCAAAGAAACTTATATTACAGCATCATTGAAAGAAACCGGTATATCTGTGGCTGAAGTTATTGTAAAACCTACCGTAAATAAAGTTGAACCACTCAATGCCATGAGTACGGTAAGTGCTCGAATGTTAAGTGTAGAGGAAGCAAAGCGGTATGCAGGAGGGTTTGACGACCCTGCCAGATTAGCTTCATCCTTTGCAGGGGTTGCAAGTAATGTAGGAAGCAATGGAATTGTAGTTCGTGGTAATGCCCCTAAATTCCTCCAATGGAAAATGGAAGAAATTGAAATACCAAATCCTAATCACTTTGCTGATATGGCAAGTTTCGGCGGTGGCGGGCTAACTGCACTCAGCAGCCAATTGCTTGCTAATTCTGATTTTTTAACCGGTGCCTTCCCTGCAGAATATACAAATGCATTATCGGGCGTATTTGATATTTTCATGCGCAATGGTAACAACGAAGATTATGAGCATACTTTTCAAGTAGGAGTAATTGGGATTGATATTGCCTCGGAAGGTCCCTTCAAAAAAGGATATGGCGGTTC
>CALMMI010000399.1 GCA_937868245.1 uncultured Ignavibacteria bacterium
AGCAGCAACCGTATTAACGAACTTGAATCAATTGTTGGATATAACAGCAGCACAAGTATGGATGTTGCATTTCGGTTAGGAATGGGAGTAAACATAAGTGAAAACTTCAGTATTCGTGGAAATGCAAAATGGGTAGGTCCGGGGTTTGTTTCGCTCGGTTATACCCAAATGTTGAATGATATGATTGAGCTCACTGTATCGCCATCACTACGGTTATTGGATAATGCAATCTCGCTAAATGGCTCGATTGGTTCACGAACCAACAACCTCAGGAATATGAAAACGGGGACAACTTCCCAGCTTATCGGTTCGGTATCGGCAAACATCCAATTCACGCAACAAATCGGACTTGATGCAAGTTACTCAAACTTTGGTATCCGCTCTACCGTACAAAACGACACACTTCGTATTTCGAATATCTCACAGTTTTACTCCTTAACACCTCATGTTAATTTTCAGATGTTCGACGGAGCAAATACTGTTTCTATCAGCCTGCTCCACCAATCTACGAACGATCAGAACCAATTCAATCCCAACCCCCAGAACAATGAGAACACAACTGTATCCGCGATGCACAGCATTGCATTTCCAAGTTCACTCTCATTCACAACCGTTGCAATGAAGAACAACGGAAAAAGTAGCGGGATAACTAATACAGAAATTTCCATTACAAATTTTAATGAAACGGTAGGATACAGCATCTTCGAGAAAACTCTTGCACTTTCTGCTTCTCTGGGGATGAATTTCATCAAAGTTGGAACAGAAACATCTCAGTTCTTTGCCCGCTTTACTGCTTCCTATACTGCCGGGGCATGGGGGAATCTAGGATTATCGGTTATGAATAACAGTTATGATTATTCGGCTACGGGTGCATTATCATATTCCGAGTTCCAGGGGAGTTTGCAGTATGGGGTTTCGTTTTAAATTTCAAGAAAGAATCCGTAGAATAGGGTTTGCAAACCCTATTCTACTGATAGAAGTCAAGTCTATGTGTAACAACGCCTGACTAGCCAGAGAAAACAGAACATCAGCACTAATTCCTCTCTTCGAGAGGGGCAGGGGTGTGTGGTCAAGCAGGGAAATAATGTGTCAAACAAAAAATATGTGATTTATCAACACTTTAAGTCATCCCCTTGTTAAAGGGGAAAGAGGGGATTGATAAACAGTTACCAAAAAATGCCCTTAACATATAAATAATGAAGTACATGAATACACGCATACATAATCCATTCATAAAAATACTGCTTGCAATTATTCCCGTATTCTTTATTCTCATCATGAACGGGAGTGGGCAGCAACTGACAGTCCAAACCATATTCCTCCGTACACCTGTCCCGGCAGACCTTGGCGCATGGCGGAACGACCCCAATATTGCCCAAATAATCCTAACCTCCACCCAACCCACATCTGTCTATATTGGTATAGAAATATTCCGTAATGGAGTAACAAAACCTGTTGCATTCTCAAAACTGAACGATCGTTTACGTTCATTCCCTGCACCCGGTGTCATCAATCAATTACAGATTCAGCAGAGCAGTGATTTTGAGATTGATAAGTCCTTAGAGACACAAGCAGCAACAACTAATATGCTTCCCGAAGGAAGCTATACTTTCTGCGTAACTCTTTATAGGCGGGAACAAACCGGAGTCTATACACCTATCACAACAGCCAACCAACAGCAAAAAACCTGCACAGCGTTTCAGATTACTATCCCTGAACGTGTGCAGCTTATGTACCCCCGCAACGCCTCCATAATGGGTTCGACGAACATACCCATAAACTTTTTATGGTCTGCGATTAGTGTGCCGAACACCGTGTCGAAATACCGTATCGTAGCCGTTGGTATGTTCCAAGACCAAGTGGAACAGCAGGTATTAACCGACGCATTTTCACGTCCTTCTCCTGTGCGCGAACAGCATATTCTACTTGATGAAATAGTATTTACTTCGAATAAGACGCAGATGTTTTACCCTGCAATCCTTCAGTTCTTGAACCGCATTCCTTGCGTGAACAGGATTGCATGGCAAGTACAACTTCTCGACCAAAACAACCGCCCGATTGCCACACGTGGTGCAGCAGATGGCAAGAGCGAAATATGGACATACAAATTTTTCGAGCAGCAGACAGATTGCGCTCAAACCGCATGCACGGGTGATATACAGCTAACACCTTATTATCCTATGAATAATGATACTATTCCGTGGATTGCACCGCCCATTGCGGTAAGGTGGGGAGCGTTTTGTCCAACGATGATGGGTTTCAATTACCGTTTACAAGTCAGTGCCGCCTCCGGTTCAATAGGAGAGAATGCACGGGATTTGATTTGGGGAGGAACAAACGGCAGTATCTTTACTGCACAAGGGATTACTAATGCATCCAATAGGGAAGAACGTGCGCAACTGATTGTAACTAATTGGTTAAACAATACAGGAACTGCATTTGTTCCTCTGAATAATCAATTTCGCCGTGGTGAGCAATATTCCTGGTCAGTGAACGGGACAATTACTCGCGGTACTACGCAAAACAACCAGCCGTTTCAAGTGACTACTACAGGGGCTTTCAATCTTGGATTGCGTGTACCGGTGATGCCATCACCCGCAACTGATTCAATAATTGACACAACCGCTAACCTTCAATTAAAATTTACAATCCCTGCCGCTTCTAAAATGATGTATGATAATCCCGATATTATCAGTATAGACAGAAGTGGCGGCGGGGCAGTCCGTTTTGCATCTGCATCGGAAAAAATCCGTGTGGTAATTTCTCGAAATGCCGACCTCGCTTCTCCAGTTTATACACAGCTACTGAATCCTGCACCCGGCATTATGGGAAGCAGAGCCGACATAGACCAGACAAGCCGCGAGCTGTTCGGTGAAAAAACAGTACGTCCCACACAACGGCTTGCCGAAGGTAAATATTATTGGCAGGTAGAATATCTCGACCCCGAAAATGGAGACCGAGTGTATCGAAGAGGGCAGGTTTGGAATTTCACCATCAGGGCAGGAGGAGGCTCAAACCAAGGAAGCAATATCACCGCAAACGAGTGCATCCGTATTTCTCCAAAATATCCTGAACCGTTCGGAAGTGTAAGCGATAACCGTATTGATTTTACGGTACAGGTTCGTCCTGCTGTAAATAGCAGTGCTATAAGAGGCGGACGTTTTCGTGTATGGGAACTGCAATCTATGAATCAAAATCCTAACGAAGTTACAAACGGTGCACCGCTCTACGAAACTACATTTAGTGGAAATAGTGAAAGTGATTTCAGACTAATAACAGCTTCTGCAAATGCTTCATCAGTATCAATATGGAGCTTGAATTTCTTAAATAATACTGCAAACCGATTCACTCCGCGTAATAACAAAATCTATGTATGGCAATTCGCATTGAATATCGATGGAGGAGGAATCCGCCAAGACCGTGTTAGCTGTTCTGCAACGCAAATAATCGGCTCGACCGGTGTATTCATGTACCGTACACAGTGCCAGGATGATTGCATAAAACCAGCCCCTGCAAACCGTACCCCTGCAACCCAACCGATTGCAGTTGGTGCAACATTGACCATAGGAAATTTTACGGCAAGACTAACCAGTGTAAGCGGTACACCCGAAAACCTAAGCGGAGAAGCAATTGTAAATGTTGAGGCATTTCGTGTAGGAATGATGGTGGAATTCAGAGGAATACAGGTAAACAGCAATATGGAAGTTTATGGCGGTGAAATGACCGGAAAACTTGCTGCAAATTCACCGTTAAATGCTCAAACTGCTAACCTTTTGCAATCTGCTACCCGCATGACCCGCGCTCAAATAGACAGTATGAGTGCCCTTGCGTCGGATGTTACCCGTATAGTGAGTGGGCTTACCGGACTTGCTCCGATGACACTTCCAATAGGAATTGACCGTACTATCGAAGGGCAGAGAATTGTCCTGGGTGTGATGGGAATGGTTTTCAAACCCACTGATGCACGGTTGAATGTGGTTCTCTCGTTCCCGATGCCATATTTTGGTCCGAACGAACGGATTGGATTTGAAGGTCGTAATGTATGTTTCAGTAACAATGGAATTGGGCGTGAATTTCAAATTGCATTGTATGATGATTTGGGATTTAACCTTGGACCAGGTTCATGGGGAATGCACTTTTTAGCGTCACATAACGGCGACCCCGGAACGTACGCACAATTCGGTTGTAATGGTTTTGAACTAATCAGAGTGAAAGGTCAGCTCAAGTTTGCTAGGGATTGTATTCGCCCTGTTCCTGATGTGGACAGCACGGCAACGGCAAACCTCGATTTTACCACACAAATAAGAGCTGACGGCAATTTCATAGCCTTTGCAGCGATGAACCGTTGGTCTCCAACGTCGTTGCCGGATTTCCAAATGGTGACTGACACCATGGGAATAGACTTTTCCGAAAAGGAAAACCTGCCTGGTATGGTATTTCCAACAGGATATACGGGTACAACCTCTGACGGATGGCGTGGCTTTTCGATGAAACGTCTGCAAATGCAATTACCCAACTCTTTGCGAACATTTCGCGAAGGACGTCTCCCGAATGTCAGTATTACAGGTATGCTCATCGACCGTACAGGGCTTAGTTTGGTAGGAAAAGCAGGCTCGCTCATACAATACCCTGAAGGCAATTTTAGCGGATGGGGTGCAAGTGTGGATAGTGTAACGATAGAAATTCTATCAAGTTCACTAAGAAGGGGTGAATTATTGGGGAGAGTCTCTGTTCCGATTTTTACACAGCCTCTTGGTTATGCTGCAGTACTTTCCCGCAATCCCGACGGAACATCCAATTTTGATTTGGGGATTCGTCCTACATCAGATTTATCTGCTCCATTGTGGATAGCCAATTTTACCCTTGAACAGACATCCTATATTTCATTACGGTACAGTACAGGCGATGGTGCACGCCGTCCAGACGGTTCGATTGTAACAGGTGGTTTTTCTGTTGCGGCTCGTTTGAATGGCTCGATTACCATACAAGGAAATGCACCGGCTACCGGACAGGGACAGCAAATCAATGGACTAAACTTCAGAGGGATACGATTCCAGAATTTTGTTCTATCGACTAATCGTGAAAGAATGATAGAACCCGGTACATGGTCGCTTGCATCGCCTCAGCATAGTTTCTTGATGGAGCCCGAACCTGTGCCCGAAGGCAGTTCTACACAAAGCCAAAACAACAGGGCAAGCGGTTTCCCGGTATCGCTCGACAGTATCAAGTTTGTAACGAATACTACCAGAAACAATATGCCGCGTGTAGGTATTCAATTTCGTATAGCCGCAAATTTGATGGGTGAGCAGAATGGAGGCAATTCACGCGGTGGA
>CALMMI010000400.1 GCA_937868245.1 uncultured Ignavibacteria bacterium
TTTTCAGGAGGGACGGAATGATATTCAACCCGAAGAAGGTTTTGATTTGCATCTCGGTATCGACAAGGACATGCAAGAGCTTGCTGAAAAACTGCTTGAAGGTCGGCACGGAGCGATAGTAGCTCTCGATCCGAATAGCGGCGAACTTATTACATTTGCAAGCAAGCCGGATTTTGATCTCCGTTCATTTAGCGGTCGCTCTCCCGGCAACTTTTATGGCAAACTTCTTGAAGATGAAGGAAAGCCGCTATTTAACCGTGCAACACTAGCTGCTTACCCGCCCGGTTCTACATGGAAGATGCTTATGGCTACTGCGTGTCTTCAGGAAGGTATCATCACACCCAAAACTACGTTTACCTGTACAGGTGGTTATACTTATGGTGGACGTACATGGAAATGCCACGGCGGCAAGGCACATGGAGTTGTAAATGCTGAACGTGCAATTCATGTTTCGTGCAATTCATTTTTCAATTCGATGGGACCAAAGCTCGGCATCGAGAATTATACAAAGTATGGACGAATGTTCGGCTTCGGCGAAAAAACATATATTGATATTTCAGAAGATTCTCCGGGACTACTCCCCTCCTATAGTTATTACAAACGTCATGGCTTAAGTGAACGTGAAATGGACGGGCGTCTTGTAAATCTTGGTATTGGTCAAGGAGAATTGCTTGTAACCCCAACCCAAATGGCTGTGTATTGCGCTGCACTTGCGAACGGTGGGACAATCTATCAACCCCATTTTGTAAACTCCATTTACAACCGGAAAACAAAAAAACTGGAAACAATCCCTTTTGCAAATCGGACAATCAAAGTTAATCCCGACATCTTTACATTGGTACAAAATGCAATGTATGAAGTTGTAAATGTTCCGGGAGGTACTGCACTGGCAGCGAGAGTGAACGGAATAAGCGTTTGCGGTAAAACAGGTACAGCCCAGAACCCGCACGGCCAGGATCACGCATGGTTTATTTGCTTCGCTCCAAAAGAAAAGCCACGGATTGCAATGTGTGTGATGGTGGAAAATGCAGGTTTGGGTGGAGCAATTTCAGCTCCGATAGCTCAAAAGATGCTTCAAAAGTTCTTCTATCCTCAGTCTGATTCAACTCAACTTCGGTTAGACTCTGCGGTGATTAAAGAGGCTGTTGCACAGGGGACGCATGATTAGGGTTATGAAACATAGCTTTCTTTTCTTGCTTCTTGCACTAACCCTTTTTTCGTGTAAGCAGAATAACTCAGATACCAAACAAACTATCAAATTTTGGCATTTTTGGTCAGAGCCACGCCAGAAAGCCGTTTTACAGGAGCAAATTGCTGAATTTGAAAGGCTCAATCCAACCATACACGTTGAGCTAACTGAACTCCAATGGTCGGATGGTAAAACGAAATTGATGCTTGGTTTCAATGCTAACACAGCACCTGATGTGGTTCACCTTGGGTTTGAATGGATGCCTGAATTTATCAACTCAGGGGTTCTTGCACCGCTTTCTGATTCACTTACCCGTGATACAGCTGATTACTTCTCACCTGCACTTCAAGCACTTGTTGATCATCAAAAGCTCTACGCA
>CALMMI010000401.1 GCA_937868245.1 uncultured Ignavibacteria bacterium
TATCCATCAATTTCTTTTCGAGCATAACTTTCGAATTATTGATAATATTTTTTTGAATGAGACGCCAATGCGTAATATACCCTTTTAGATGCGCTTCGGTATAGGTAGTGTTTGCTAACTCTTTAACTTCATCAAGAGTATTAAATCTTTCAAATTCAGTGCAACTGAAAGCAGCATTATTATTCTTCATAAAGTTTAGCTGAAGTTCCAGTTTCTGGCGATGCCACAAATCATCGGCATCCAGAAAAGCGATATAGTTTCCGTTTGCTACAGCACATCCGATATTTCTGGGTACTGCAGGTCGTCCGCTATTCACATTCAGTTCTATTAATGTAATACGTTCATCTTTTTCCAAAAAGGATCGAATTATATCCCGTGAACTATCCGTAGAACAGTCATCAACGATGATAAGTTCCCAATGTTTATACGACTGATTCAGCACAGTTGCAATAGTTTCAGCAATGAAAGCCTCAGCATTATAACAAGGGACAATTATGGATACAACGTCGGTCATTTTTTAAAAATCCTCAAATCGCAGAGTTAAACCCGCAGTATGAATCGCCAGGGAATTTATACGTTCAAGTCTGTAACTGGCTTGAATATTAAGCCCACGGATAATCTCTACTCCACCTGCAAATTGAACTAAAAACGAATCTTCCCGTTTTCCTGCTAAAAATGGAGCTTGTTCAGAATCTGTATTTCTGCGGACTTGAAGCACATCGCTACCTGCATTAAATAGAAGAGTATCAGCACCTTGCGCATTTTTTCCGTAAATATTCTCCCCGTGTCTTCTGCTTGCCACTGTTACAGAAAAGGGATAACGGTTACCCCACCACCAAGAAAGGTGCAAGGAAACTTCATCACTATTCGGCTTTAGGAAGCCCATCATTTGCAAGCCATCATTTGTTGTGGCATTTTGGACGTTAAAATGGGTAAAAGTATATGGGAACACCTTGGCATACTCCAATGCTGCATCCACGTCGAATGGCAGTGAATACATTGCACCTATGTTAAAAGCAGCCTTATTACTCCAAAAATCAGTTCCTATTAAACTGAATACCAAATCATCAAGGAAATAACTGCCTTTTAATTGCAGATTTTTCATAGGACGGTATGATAGCCACCCCCCAAGAGCAGAATTATCACGGTCGCGCAGGGAGTGTTCCACCGACTTCATAAAGCTGAATGGATTCAGATAGGCAATATCTATACCGCGATTACTGTAAATCTCGCTTTCCCAAAGTCCGAACTCACCCCAAGATGGTTTAAATGTAAGCTGATGGATTGCAATGTATTTTTCTGGCAATTGCAGAAATGCTCCTACTTCAGCAAATAACCCGGCTCTTGGAACAGGTAAGCCGTTCGTATCTAACTGGACACCTAATATACTTCCGTGAATAAACTTATATTCAACTCCTTGAAATTTGGCAGCAAGGCTAATTGCATCCATCGGGGGTGCAGTGTTGGAAAGCAGCGTTCTTTGAAAAAAACCTGCTCCTTGCAGACGGGTTTCACGTCCAATTGAAGCTACGAACCAATCTTTCTGGAATTGAATATGTGATTCCGTAAAATCGAAATCACTTTCTAAGGTTGTAAATTTAATATTACGCCGTATTTGAGGGTCTTCGAGAGCTAACGACCGTTCACCTGCCAAAACCGATCCGTTTGTTGCCTGTATATAATACCCGACACAATTACTCAACGTTCCAAACACTCTAAAACCGCCTTGAGCCTTTACAACATTTTTCATTGAACTGTCGCCACGTTTCTGAAACAGGACATCCCCACCGCCGATAAGATACGCTTGTACCGTATGCTCGGAATCTGCATAATGATAAATCATCTTCTCATCGTTCGAGAACAAGCGTTCAGAAAACAACTGAGAACTGTCTGTTTTGCTGTATATCATAACAGCATTAGTACGCTTTTGAATTTCAAATTCCCGTTCATACCCATCCAAAATGGATATTTCAGAAGAAGAAAGTTCGGCCTGATGGGAACGAATTTGCCGTAAGGCAGCAATTATTTCAGAACGTTGAAGCGGAAGTGACGACAACGTAAAATGCTCAATAAATCCACGGGTTTCACCATGCACCAGAAACTGATACACCGGATGTGCTACCTGTACATCTTCAACTTGTGCTTGA
>CALMMI010000402.1 GCA_937868245.1 uncultured Ignavibacteria bacterium
CTCCGGTATTGGAACCTCTTTCAGTACTTCAGGCGCAGGCAGATCAATTGCTGTTGGAAGATGGAAAAGAACGGATGCCTGAACTTGCAGCTCCGCTGACAAGCCGTGAAATAATGATGCAGCGCGCTAAGGCACGCCTTAGCCAAACACAGGAATTAACCGAAGATATGGTTATGATGATTGAGATGCAAGCACGAGTGATGGAACACATGGTAGAGCATCCTGAAGAAGCAGTTCGATTGATTAAACTCATTTTGCGTCAGGACGAGGACGAGCCACGCAAAAAAGCTGCGGCGCAACAAGGTAAACAACTCTAAAATTATCTTTAAAAGATGAATGCCATGAAGAAAAAGGATATGAAATACTCGCAAATGACCGGACGGCAAAAGGTTGCCGTACTGTTAATGACCCTCGAAATGGACGATGCGGCTAAAATCTTCCAAGGATTAGACCCCAAGGAAGTTGAGCAAATCGCCATGGAAATCGGGAATTTTCAGAGTATTCCCAACGAGATTATTGAACAGGTGACAGGCGAATATTTCCAATTGATGGGCGCACACGGATTTGTGATTGATGGCGGTATGGACTTTGCACAAAACCTTCTCCAAAGAACATTCGGTTTGGAAAAAGCGCGGGATATAACCGAAAAAATCAAGATGCTGACAGCAATCCGCGGATTTGATATTCTCAAAAAGGCAGACCCGCAGCAGCTTGCAAGCTTCCTCTCGAAGGAGCATCCGCAAACTGTGTCGCTTATTCTCTCGCACCTTCCGCCTGATCAGTCGGCTGAGGTATTGAATGAATTTGCGGAAGATTTAAGGGCAGAAGTATTGATGCGTATTGCAACACTGGGTAAAGTTTCTCCAACTATTATTCAAGAAGTTGAAACTGTGGTGGATCAAATCGGCGAAGCGGTTCTATCGCAAAATCTCAGTACGACAGGCGGAGCGCACTTGGTTGCTTCCATTCTGAATAAGAGTAATAATGCAACGGCGAAAAGCTTGCTTGAAAATATTGAAGATAAAGACCCCGGTCTTGCCGAGCAAATCAAACGCTTGATGTTCCTCTTTGATGATATTGTGATGATCGACGACAAGGGTATCCAACGTATCCTTCGTGATGTGGATAAACGTGATCTTGTACTCGCACTCAAAGCAACCGACGAGAAAATCCGTACAAAGATATTCAAGAATATGTCGGATCGTGCATCGGCTGTTATTAAGGAAGAACTTGAGTTTATGGGACCTGTAAAACTCAAGGAAGTGGAACTTGCACAAATGCGTATTATCGATGTAGTTAAGCGTCTTGTTGAAATGGGCGATGTTGCAATAAGCGGTCGTGGCAAGGAAGATGTATTCGTTTAAAATAACAAACCTATGCAGCAACAATTTATCGTTCAAATACCACGAAAAGTACGTAATGTAGAGATAATTCACGAAGATTCAAAACGTGATATCATGCAGCCTGTATTTGAAGAATTCTCAAGTGAAATGTTTGATGAATTTGAAGAAGTGGAGCATGTACCCGAAAGTATTTTGGTTCACGAAGCTCAGGAGCAAATTCAGAGTGCATACGACAGGGGATTTAACGACGGCAAGCAGGTAGCCACCGGAACGATGATGGTGGAAATCCAAAAGCAGCAAGAGACACTCAAGAATTTTGACACGAATGTAAAGAATTTACATGAACAATATGCCGAATTGATGGCGCAGGCAGAAGATGCAATTGTAACATTAGCCCTCGGGCTTGCAAAGAACATTGTTCAGGAATTGGTGAACGAAGAGAAATCGGTAGTAATCGCACAGGCTCGTAAGGCACTACAAACACTTCGGGGTGCAGATTCCGTAGTTATCAGATTAAATCCTGTGGATGTGGACGCTCTTGAAATTGCAAAAAGTACATTATTAGCCGACCCGATGCAGATGCCGAGTGTAAAATTGGAATCGGATTATACAATCGAAGAAGGCGGGTGTATCATGGAGAGTCAGCTTGGAACTATTGATGCGCAAATCAAAACTCAATTTGAAAAATTAGCAGAGACATTACGTCAGCATAAGTAAACGAAAGAACCCGGATAATAAACTATGAATCCTGCTGACTTACTACTCAAAAAATATGCTTCTGTCATTGGTTCTGCTACTACGGTAGAAACCATCGGACGTATAACCCAGGTAACGGGGATGGTACTCGAAAGCCAAGGTCCGCAAGCTCCTATTGGTGAGGTTTGTATCCTAAGAAACCGTATGGGGAATGAGGTATGCCGTTCGGAGATAGTGGGTTTCAAGGATAATAAGATTCTCTCGATGGTCTTGGGCGATTTGGAGAATATTGAACCGGGAATGGAAATAGCCGCTTCCGGAACAACACTTACAGTAGAAGTCGGTAATAATCTTTTAGGTAGGGTGTTGGATGGTTTAGGCAAGCCGATGGACGGCAAAGGTCCTTTGAGCAAAATGACAACACGATCAATTTATGCGCAGCCTCCGAATCCGCTTCTGCGGAAACGCATTAAAGAACCGATGGCAACGGGAGTACGGGCAATAGACGGACTTCTCACATTAGGTAAAGGGCAACGGGTAGGGATTTTTGCAGGGTCGGGTGTGGGGAAATCAACCCTTCTCGGGATGATAGCCCGCAATGCAACTGCCGATATTAATGTGATTGCTCTGATAGGTGAGCGGGGGCGCGAGGTAAGGGATTTTATCGAAGAAGATTTAGGCGAAGAAGGATTGAAACGCTCTGTGGTAATTGTGGCAACAAGTGATATGCCGGCTTTAGTACGGGTAAAAGCGCCGCTTATCGCAACTGCGATTGCAGAATATTTCAGAGATCAGGGCTTGGATGTGATGCTGATGATGGATTCTATAACGCGGCTTGCAATGGCACAGCGCGAAATCGGTTTGACAATTGGTGAACCTCCTACAACAAAAGGATATACGCCGTCGGTTTTTGCACTGATGCCTAAACTAATGGAGCGTGCCGGAACGTCTGATATAGGAACGATTACCGCACTCTATACAGTTTTGGTTGAAGGGGATGATATGAACGAGCCGATAGCAGATACTGCGCGCGGTATCTTGGACGGACACATTGTTCTTTCACGCAGGTTGGCTGCAATGGGTCATTATCCTGCGATTGATGTTCTTGAAAGCGTGAGCAGGGTTATGAAGGATGTTATCCATCCGCAACACCGGACAAATGCTCAGAATATGAAGGAAATGCTTGCTGCCTATAGGGAAGCGGAAGATATGATTAGCGTAGGTGCATATCAAAAAGGCGCAAACCCGATGGTAGATAAGGCAATGGACTTACGAAACCAAACAAGAAAATTTTTGCGGCAGGAAGTGGAAGACCCAACGGACTTCAAGCAAATTGTAGAGGAATTGGTGCAGTTTAGTTGATACTTCAAATTTGAAAAATGTAGAATATGTCAAAACGATTTCAATTCCGTCTTGAACCTTTGCTTAAACTTCGTGCAAATGCAGTAGAGCAGGCAAAAAATGCTCTTGCGACTGCTATGCAGAATCGAATAAAAAAAGAAGACGAACTG
>CALMMI010000403.1 GCA_937868245.1 uncultured Ignavibacteria bacterium
ATCTACCTTTGATAACAGTAACAGGAATGGAATTGTTGTGGTAGGCTCGTGAATCCTGAGTGCTTGCAGTACATCATATCCTTCTTTTTCGGGCATCATTATGTCCGAAACAACTAAATCGGGAAGATGCTCCTTAGCAAGGTCAATACCTACAGCACCATTATGTGCCGATATAACCTGATACCCATTTACACTTAGAATGAGGGTAATACCTTCTCTGATTAAATCCTCATCTTCGATAACAACTATTTTTTTCATAATAATTACAGGCAACTAATGAAATAAAAACCGTCCGGTTTTTCATTAAGATTTCAACTACGTGAAATTATGCAAAGTTCGCGCCAAATTTTTAGGCAAAATTACAATAGAAAAACAGATTTAGTGCTTGTTGGTTACTTTATTCTGCGAGTAATAAATTGTTTTAGCAACTCATTACTTGGCGTTTTTAAGGAGTATGTGCTGTAACTGTTGTAAAAAGAATAGGTTTAATTCTAATTTTTTAAGGTGGAAGGATGGAAAGCAATCAAAGTTTAACCGAAGAAATTTTGGAAATTGAAATGCCCAATGAACAGACTTTTTTGCAGTAGAATTAGAAGATTCGTAAAGAAGTCTTTGGCTAAAAGCTAAAAAAGTACTATTTTTGTGTTCGGTCAAGTCCCGTGCGGCTGCGACAAGCCCAACCCCGCCAGGTCCGGAAGGAAGCAACGGTCAGTTTGCTCTCAGAGCGCCACGGTCAACTTGACCGATTTTTTTTATACTGCACCCAGACCCAACCTGTTCGTTTCTATCCTGCTTAACCACACCAAAAGCAATTTATCCCTAAAAAGATTTGTAATTGTATTCCTGTAAGGATACCCATATTCTTTGGATAACTATCATCGTAGCATTGCTGATAGCCCCGTTAAGTTTAAATTTCCGTATATTTGAGTAAGAAGCTATGATTAAAGTATAATATCATGTATAAACCAAATCGAAATTATTAGAAATATTTTTTGAAATCAATTTCATGAATTGAGGTTGAATTCAATACCAATAGAGCAAATCAATTTTAGAAAGAAGAAGATTATTTTCAGATGAAGAAAGAAATTATCATTAACGCCGCATTGAATGAAGTGCGGATAGCTATCACCGAAGGTGGTGAATTAGCTGAACTTTTTATCGAAATTCCGGATAAAGAACGATTGGTCGGTAATATCTACATGGGTAGGGTAGGGAAAATTATCCAGGGAATGAATGCTGCATTCGTAGATATAGGTATCGCCCAAGACGGCTTTCTCCATTTTTCGGATGTGGATTCTTCACTTGAAGATTCTTTCATTACCGAAGAAGAAGATGACGATGAAGAAGATGAAATAGCAAGTGAAACAAGCGAGTCGGCATCAGTTGCACTCCGCAAGAAACCCTCCAAGTCAAAGAAAAAACCGGCGGGGAAACCACTGCCAACGTTCTCAACAAAACGTTCGGGGGTGGTGTCGATTGGCTTGCAACCCAAGCAAAATATTATAGTTCAGGTAGTGCGCGAAGCTTATTCCAGCAAAGGAGTTCGTGTAAGTACCCGTGTTTCCATGCCCGGGCGTTATGTGGTATTGATGCCGTTTGAATCTGCAATCGGTGTTTCCAGAAAAATTCAATCCGTTCGTGAGCGCAAACGATTGCGAAATCTGGCAAAGTCAATCTTGCCAGAGGGCTTCGGATGTATTATCCGCACTGCTGCTCAGGATAAAAGTGAAGCAGAATTGCGTAGGGACTGGGAGTATCTGCTCGACATTTGGAAAGAAGTGGAAATTAATGTCAAGAAATCTAACAATCACCCGGCTCTGCTCTATCAAGATAAAAATCTTACAGGAAGCGTTATCCGAGACCTCTTTACAAATGATGTGGAAAGAGTGGCTGTTGACTCGAAAAAGCTTTACAGTGAAATTATCAATTATCTCAATTGGGCATCGCCTGAACTCGTGGATAAGGTTGAATACTACTCAGGCAGAAAGCCGATTTTTGATGCCTTCCGTTTAGAAAAAATTATCGCGGATACATATTCCCGTAAAATCGGATTGCCAAGCGGCGGTTCGATTGTGCTTGACCAAACGGAAGCAATGTTTGTGGTTGATGTGAATTCCGGCAGGGCATCAAGCGATCATGAGCAGGAGCGTAATTCGCTTAAAACGAATATGGAGGCAGCACGGGCTATTGCCCAGCAACTCCGTTTAAGAGATGCCGCAGGGATTGTTCTGATTGATTTTATTGATATGAATTTAGAGGAAAACCGTAAAAAACTGTTCAATGAGATGCGCCATGAAATGATGCGCGACCGTGCGAAGACTACCATCTACCCGCTTACTCAACTTGGTCTTATGCAGATGACCCGCCAGAGAATCCGTCAGAATATCACCGAGCGGTTAAGTGACAACTGTCCAACATGTCATGGTGTGGGGCGTGTTCAGTCGCGGTCGGTAATTTTGAGTGGAATCGAACGCTGGCTTGATACGTTCCGCAATAATTCTCATGAATTTTCAATTATTTTGTTTGTTCATCCTACGATGGCGGAGTACCTTCTGGAGGGCTCAATCTCGCGCCTTTCCCGTTTGATGATAAAGCATTTTCTTAAAATTAAGCTCCAACAAAGCCATGAACTCCGTCCGAATGAGTTTAAGTTTTACTCCCAAAAACAGCAGCGCGATATAACTCAGGACTTCTAACTGAAAAACTCACAATATTTGAAATATGAGTAAAACAATTTCCATTCTTGGTTCTACGGGGTCAATCGGCTGCCAAACACTTCAAGTGATTGACCTTGCCCGTGATGAATGGGACATTAATTTCCTGACTGTTAATTCTAAAATTGAAGAACTTGAACAGCAGATTCAGAAATTTAATCCGCGTGGTGTAGCAATTTCCGACGAGCATTTTTATAAAGAGTTCAAAAAAAGTACAAGCTTTACCGGTGAAATTTTTTGCGGTGAAGAAGGCG
>CALMMI010000404.1 GCA_937868245.1 uncultured Ignavibacteria bacterium
ATGTTTGAAAAGATTAAGAGATATTAAGATTGCTTTATGTACTTATCTTCCAGATAAATAAAATATTAACTTATATGTGAAACTTTGATATATAACAGAATTCCTGAAGATTGATAAATCATACCTTTCTACTTTAAGTATCAATCGAGCTGATTGCGGAGAAGTTTCATGATTAAATTTATACTTCATCTCACTATATGAGTTTCCTTTACTACATCAGTTTTCAAAAAAAGCAAGTAGAAAAAATGAGAGTTCCGCTACCTTCAACCGTCCCCTCTTAAAAATACCAACTATAACTACATTGCAAATAAATACATTAGAAAACAACACAAGTCCCTCCTCCGATTTTCAGCTCAAGAAATTAAATTAAGCAATAAAAACAGATATTTTGTACAAAATTTTCAAACAAAGAAAATTTGCATTTTCTACTTTAATCCAGCTTTATATACCTTAATAGAAGAAAATTCGCTATGTGATATACATCTTCTGAAACACTAATCTCATATACTCAAGATTTTCTCTTCTCTGCTCATCATGCCTGCAAAGTTCTGTGCCACGACCTTGAACACATGGTAAATAGTATTGCCATCTGAATCTTTCTTTGATAGAGTTCCGCTACCTAAATCACTATAAAGCAATTCCTGAGTAACTACCATATCGTTGGATTGCAGTTCACTGATTTTAACCCAAACTCCTTTTTCGTTTCGTTTGTAGAGATGATACTTACCATTATACACAGTTTTGTTCCAACTCAATGATACTGACTCTAATTCGTTTTGAAGGTTCAATGATGATGGAGTATAAGTTAACGTTGGTGCTTCGGGATTGTAGTTTTCTACAATGTTGGTAACCGTTAATTTGGAAGGTTCAGAGGGTTGGTATTCTGTAACAAGTTGTTGGTCTCTATCCATATACTTTACTTCTCTTGAAACAGTAACTACGTAGAATAAAGGATCGCCAAACGGTACATACCCAAGGTCACTGAAGTCGTCTCTTACTGTCCAAACATCACCGGTTATGTTTTGAGCAATGATATCAATAGGTTGCAATCGTTTCATAGTTCTTACCGAAAGTGCGTCCACCATAGATGTAGCTCGATAAATTGTAATCTTATGAATGTTTTGGTTTATTGAGTATGCATTTATCTTCAGTTCAATTGCAGGAGCAACTCCGAAGGTACGATTTTCCAAAACAGGTATAACCTTCACAATTTCAGGTGCTTTAGGTGGAGCAGTATTCACTAAGTTAATCGGACCTATAATCTGACTATATGGTCCTGTTTTCATTTGTAAATTGAATTCCCTTGCAATGTAGAAATACTTTGCATTCGAAGCACCATCAATTCCAAAATCAGTGAATTGTATTTCATGATCTATTTTCACAGGAACGGAAGCCGAATTAGGTCCGATAATTTTCATCATAGGAGCCATATCAAAAGCAGGATCGTTTGCTTTTAATAAATCACCCCGTTCATCACGAATGACTTGTTTTTTAGGGATTGGACTGTAAGCCAAACCTTTTATATGTTGATAAACAACCGGAATCTCTGTCAGAGGGACAAAGCAGTTATAAACTACATCTTTAATAAAATCGATTACTTTTAGTTCGGAATTTTGTCCGATTGCAGGTATAATCACTTGATTCAAAGATGCAATAGTAGTAATAGGCAGAATATTTGTCTGATACTCAAGATTATGTTGAGTAATAAAGTTCTTAATTGCTTCAATAAATTTAGGATTGTTCGGGAGTGGTAAACTGATTCCGGTTTCGTCATTTGGAAACACTTCAAAATTACCGTAATTGGCTAAATTAGGTGAATTTGTATAAATAAATCCCAGTAAACTTTCCCAACGTTCATTGTACCAAAGTTCATTTCCACTTTCGAAAATCTCTTCCTGAATACGTTTAACCGTCCAAATAGTTAGATCGGTTGGTTTATCATTTCGCCAAAATGCAGTAAGAATTTGAATATCACTTGCACGACCAAACTGTACAGCATATGGTTTATGGTCGAATTTTGTTGTGAATGTGTAGGATGCCTTTCCAAAGAAATCAGGCCTCGTGGCATACAATCCACCTTCGGGCTTACGTGGTGGTAAAGGTTCTTCGATTTTCTGTGCGTAGAGCAATACTGGGTGAGAAATTTTAGATACAAACCCATATCCGTTATCTTGACTGCGCAGTCCGAAAATAGAATAACGAATATCTTCATTAGGACCTGGTAGAATAGATGTCTCAGTCAATCCATTTACACTGTCTTCTTTCAGATACATTTTGTAACCAGGGTAATAATTAACCTTTTGCACTCCAATACTCACCTGATCGTAAGCTGGGTTTCCAGCTTCAAACGAACCGTCAGAACCATAAACAATCAAATCATTTGTTGTTCCGATATTTTCTGTTCTGATTACCTGCAATTCTTTTCGAGGATTATTCGGATGCCCGTCAGTATGAACCCGAATAATACCTTTATACCATTCCACACTGTGTGGTGATCCACCGGCTTGCGAATGCTGTGGTAAACTAATACCGGAAAATGTGATTTTATACAATCCAAGATGAACACGGGGTGTATCTGAAGGATTGATACCATCAGCTTCGTCTCCATTGTCATCTTCAAGGAATTTTTCAACAAGTGCATTTTCGTACAGTCCTCTAAATTTCTGTACATGCGTTTCAATTGTACCATCAGGAATATGAACTTCTATAGTTTCGTTGTAGACTGTGTCCAAATCAACTGTAACTTTGAATGTCAATGGCTGAGGTGTATTCCATGATGCAGGGGACAGCATATTTTCAATAACAATGAACAATCCACCGGAAGGTGGACCTGTCAATTCCCCTGGAGCAATGGACGTAGATAGTGCAACAGGAAATCCATTTGCATCATTTTTGAAAACAGTAAATTTTGGAAATTGTCCAAAATTGTTAATTTGATGTACAATAAATGAAGCGCCATTTACTGTAAGTACACTTCCTATAAAGTTGTTTTCCATTCCGGATGGAATTAGAGGGGTAATGGTATTATTCTGTACGGTTCCCTGACTTTGAAGTATATATTCACCTGTTGTAACTACTGATAGGAGTGGATTTGAATCATCTGCAACATGCACAATTTTTCCTGAAACGGAATTTGGAACTTCATTACGGAAGAAGATTTCTATGTTTTCAGCAAACAGCTCTTGGCTATCAGGTAATTCAGCATAGCCACTGATCAACTCTCCATTTATTTTTTTATGGTAGTCAATCAATTCTTGCCCATGATTATAATCAAATGTAAGGCGTATAAATGTTTTGTCTGTCGTCGTAATAGCATTGTAGGCAACTTGTTCACCAGGCGAACTCAACAGTAAAGGACTTTCTTTTCGAATCAGCACTGCATTGATATTGGTAGGAGGCAACAACAAATTTGTTGGGGCAATAACAGTCTCAATGGTATGAATTATTGGACTGGCAGTGGATCTATTGAACCAATTTATTCCATAAGAACTATAGTCATGCCAACCGTTTTGCTTCTCTCTATGCACAAAAACAGGGTAACCGGATTCAGGCAAAACTACAGGACGCGTCTCATTTGTTTTATCGGAAGTAACTGTAGAGTCAATATTTAAGTAGTTACGGACGAAAGGTAACTCAGGTTTCTGCCACATAGCAGCTCCTGATGAACGGTATTCTATTCCAGCATACACAGGAATAGTGGCTTGAGCTGAAATGAATTCAACATTCGTATGAAAGAATGAAGCATTTTCAGGTTCATCCGGTAAATCTTCATTGAACAAAGACAGAAAACGGGTCTTCCCGTCCAAAGAATAACCATTTGAATCGGTTATTAGTGTAGGTGATTCGATACCTAATCCTTGAAATATTCCCGGAACTGGAACTTTCAAGTCAATTGAGATAGGTAAACGTTCATCGCTTAGTCCTGTTGGTAGCGAGCAATAGAAATGTTGTACCCTTCTTGCCCCACCTCCATCTTGTAAATCACCAAAAGATACGTATTCTGCCAAGTAGAGAAATTTTCCGTTAAAAACAGATGGGTTTACATCTAAAATACCCAAACCTAACATACAGGCAATGTGGTAATCCATCGCAGCTAATTGTAGAATATACAAATTCGACAATTCGAATTGATTTTGTGAAGGGTTAAAGTCAAGATCGGGTTCAAATCCCGGAATAGGTGCTGTGTTCGGATCATTAAAATAGATCAATTCTGTAGCATCGGGATTAGCAGCGTTATTACTCAGTGAAATATACTTCTCAACAGTAGTTAAAATACGATTTTCAGGTTCTACTGCCGGTGAATTCCATTTAGCTTTGTAATTATTAATATTGACAAAGGCGTTGTCGTTAAAACGCAGCCACTTTCCATGTACTAATCCGGGTTGAGGCTCAAGTCTGTTAAATGCTACAGCAGTATCTTTGGTCAGTGCATGTTTCCCTATGAAATTCCATGAGTTGTCATGCTTTGCCTTCGAAATGAAATCAACGTAAAACTCAAATTCAATTTTTGCAATAATTGCCGAAGTAGCGCGCAATCGGATTGATCGAATATTTTCACTTAATTGTTTCACACCTGAAAGATTTGCAAGTGAGTATCTTTTTCTAAGAGTAACACGTCTTGGAGCTGTAAGTGTTATTTTTTCAGTGGAAAGTAATTCCAGATCAATATTTGCAGGACTGCTAATTGCTGTAAAATAAAGTGTCACTGCAAAACTTAACTTAGTCTTATGTTCAATTTCAATCAATTGGTCGCCATAACTTTTTAAAAATCCCACAGGATTAGTTGCCGGATTAAATACAGTACGAACTTGAGTGTATCTGGCTGTGTTTCTAAAGTAAATATAAAAGACTTCCCCTCCTGAATTATAAATCCAAGTGCTTTTTGTATCATGAACCAAATTAGGGGTTAGCGTCAAATCCAAACTTATTTTCAATTCTTGATAAGGAGCTCTGTAAATCCTCACAAAATCATCTTGCTTGTTGAAATTCACACCTGAAACTGCATAATCAGCTTTAGGCAAATGCCTTGACAGCCCACCTTTCAATAACCAACGGAGGTGCACCCCTTTAGTACTGTCATTCCCCAGCGACCCCGCAGATTGCAAATATAAATGAGGAGATTGCATCATCGCAGATTCGGAAATCGTCAATTCTTCTTTTTCACATCCACAATCACCAAGTTCGAAGAGATACGATAATACCTCCAGAAATGTATGCATAGCATCCGTATAAGTTTTAACATCAGGTTTATTGAGGAACTTTTTAATGGTCTTAATTCCTTTTGAAAGCACTGTATCCAATCGGTAATGCTGATGTGATTCATTGAATTGAAGGATTAAATCAAGCATGATTTTTGCACCTGCAACTCCTTCTGAAAAATTTCGCGGAGTAAGTTTGGCAAAACATTTTTCGTACGTTGCCTGTAATTGCTCGTGAAGAGCGCACAATCGTTTGTCCTTAATACATGGATCGTTATCACCACAAACAACTTCAAATTCGCTTTTTAGTTCTTTAGAACTAAATTTAGAATTGGTAATTGCTATTCGTGTTTTCTGTATCTGTAATCTGATATGTTCAATGATTAATTTATCGTTAATCAGTCGAGTTGAGGTAATTGCTTTTGTAAGGCATGATTCAAAAGCATCAGTTGTATGCACCAACAAGGATTCATTCCATGTTGTTGATGTAAGACAATTTGAATCTGTATCAAATTCTAGTGTTTTAACTCCTAAATCATGTCCATTGTGAATCAATTTCTTTGACCACAATACAGAAAATTTAGAAGACAAAGCATGAACAGTTCCATTTTCTCTGGAATAAATTGACATGTAAAGCAATTTCTCACTTTTAGCCAAAACAGATGCGTGATTTTGTGTATTTGGAAACACGTAATAAGGTGCTGTAAATTCAGTTCCAATATGACTTACAATAATAGCATCGGCTTCTTTGCAATAAGCAGAAATAGTATAATCAGTGTCACCATTCACATCAATATCCTGAATGGTAATAGAAGGCTTTGCTATGAGTTTTGCTTCATACGTTTTAAAATCTTCTCTCAAGTCAATGATGATACCCACGGAATCGGTCTTAATAATACGACCTGCCAAGACCAAGCCCCATTTGTGTGATTTTGCAGTATTAATCACAAACCCGTTGTTTGCTACCAATGAACGAAGAACCACTTGCTCTAAAATGATTCCCCTGTCGTTGAATTTTACTACTATTGGGTTCTTAAGTTTATCTTCGTCGTTCTTATCAGAATAGGCAACGTAAAATCCATTTCGCCCTACAATGGGTTCGAGAAAACAGTGAATATCCTCATCTTGGGTTACAATGTTTTTATACCAATTACAATCACCAGATTGCTCTACTGAAAGTATATACAACTGTCTTCCATCGTAAGCAGTTATGATATACTGATACCCTTTTGCAGAATGCAACTGAAGTATTTTATAAAAACTTAGGTTTTGCTTTCCGGTAAGAAGAGATTTCTGCCAAACTGTTGTGCCATTTTTACGGATTTTAATAATAACCGGATCTGTTTTTATGTGTCCTACCGCATAAATATAGGACACGCCATTTTCTTGGAATTCTTTCGCAAAGTGAATTGTGAAGTCCGGATTAGTATAATTATTAATAAATGGCATAGTTGTTTTTCTAAATGGTAAAATGATTCAAAGGTTTTGCAAGTCCAAGTTGCGAATTACTATTGTACCGATATCAACTGAAGAATAATTAGGCGTTGTAGGTATGATGTATGCGTTTCCATTCCAGATTTTGTAGGTAAATCGAATATCTAACGGTCCTGTGATTTCCAACCCGCTTTTCATAATGATTACCTGAGAATAATCTTTAGAGAATAACTTCTTATAGCTTGTATCTTCATTGTCAATGCCGTTCAATACCTGAATCGTATCCAGTACATTATCAATAGGAATTTTTGGATTATTGAATGGCTCAGGATTGCGGATAATCAGAGCAACGATTTTATTGAAGTCATTTGTATCTCGAACTACATTAAATTCAGTTGAAATAGCTTTGTCCATTGGAGTAAAGCCAAGCAAGCCTTCCACTATTCGGTCATATTTATGCTGGTAATTTACCTCTATTGACTCGCTTAATACATTTGGGTTTCCAACAATCGTATCAAATGCGGCAGTAATTTCTAGTAGTGTAAACCCCTTATCAAGGGGGAAAATGGCTTTCCTTGTCACAGTATTATCTGTATTTGTTAAAAGATAACTATTGACCTGTTCCTTAAAATTAGAATAGCGAGATGTCTGGAACGTAAATTTTAGTACTTCCACAGTTTCTTCTGCCAACTGATTTGGTAACAATGATTGATTGTCCGGTTCAAGTACTCCATTTCTATTCAGATCATATAAATTATTAACGATAGCCGTGTACATTTTAAGCGGTTTCAAATGCTTCAGCTTTACCTGCAAGAATTTCGAAGGCGGAATAATCGTATTTCCACCAAAAGGCAAACATTCGTTGGCTTTAATCAAATTTGCGAATTGATCAAACACATGGGGTACAATCGGGTTCGTATCATCCTCCCATGATTCTATAGTTTGTGGAATATATGTGTGAACAGTATCGTTTGGATTGTAATCCAAACGTGGTGGATTGATAACTTCGCTTCCTTCCCGTGGATCTTTGATCACTATTTTAATTCTTCCCGCAATTGCTGCCTGCCCGTTATACGCTTGCCAATTACGGAAGAAATGGGTAGCGTAGGCTTTAGTATAGAATAGATATATCTGTGTCGTTTCATCATCATAGAACAAGGGTTTGGAATTTAACAAGTTTCCTTTAGGGTCAGGAATGGAACGGTTGCAGTCAATGTATCGCGTCAATGATGTCAGCGCATACAGCTCTGGATGGGGTGTCAGTGGAGTTAATGGATTAGGAGGAATAATGCTTCCCTGAGGAGTACGTACTATACCATTTGCATCTTCAAGTATATTTCCGTTGCTTAACAGTTTGTCTCCATACGTTGCTTTGGGATGCTTGTGGAAGAATCCGATAGGACCTCCTGTTGTGAATCCGTACGTATAGGTAAAGGTTTGCCCAGGTAAACTATGATCATCGACACAATCTTTCAAAGTAAATTGCACAACATAGCTAGTATCCGGACGGAAAATTGGTTGAATAAATTGAGTCAATCCGGTTATCGTTGCTTGTGTATCAGCCATGATAGCTGCTTGACCTGGTATGTTAATGTTATATTGATAATGTTCTAAGGACAACCAACAAACTGAATGAAGCAATGTGTGGCACTTGGGAACTGCCTCCTCGTACAAATAGCAGTTTCCACGTTCGTTAGCATAACTGAGAATGTTTAGAATACTTTCCCATGTATCTGCATAAGTTCTCAGAGATGGATACTCAATAAATGTTTGAAAAATCATTGATTGAGTGCGAATGAAAACTGATGATTCTGTTTCGTAATAGAACCTTTTTAATAAACTATAAATCTCACTCATGCAATGAATATATGTTGATAATTCAACATCTTTGGCTTGTTTTGGGTTTATCAAACATTTTTGTTTTATCAAAAGAATTGCTTCATATAATGCACAATAACGATCGTCTTTTTTAGAGGGCTGAGGTGACGTTGCTGACATTGGTGACGTTGCTGACATTGGTGACGTTGCTGACATTGGTGACGTTGCTGACATTG
>CALMMI010000405.1 GCA_937868245.1 uncultured Ignavibacteria bacterium
AGGTTTTATGTTATGCAGCATGGTCAAATTGTACAAGTGATTGGTCCTATTGTGGACATCGAATTTCCTGCCGGCACTATTCCTCCTGTATTAAACGCCCTTAATATTCCCCGCGTTTCAATTGCTACCGGCGAAGAAGAAATATTAGTCTGCGAAGTTCAGCAGCACTTGGGCGAAGACCGTGTTCGTACCATTGCTATGGACTCAACAGACGGTCTCGTACGTGGTATGAAGGCAATTGATACCGGTGAGCCGATTATGGTTCCGGTAGGTCCTGAAGTTCTTGGACGACTGATAAATGTTATCGGTGCTCCGATTGACAATAAAGGTCCAATCAGTTCCAAAATGCACTATCCGCTACACCGTCCTTCCCCTGCTTTCTCTACTCTTAGTACCCGTAAGGAAATGTTTGAAACAGGTATTAAGGTTATCGACCTAATTGAGCCGTTTACAAAAGGTGGTAAAACAGGTCTTTTCGGTGGTGCAGGTGTGGGTAAAACAGTTATTATTCAAGAGTTGATTCACAATATCGCTAAGAATCACGGTGGATATTCAATTTTTGCAGGTGTTGGAGAGCGTACCCGTGAAGGTAATGACCTTTATGGTGAAATGACAGAATCAGGTGTTATCGACAAAACAGCACTTGTATTCGGACAAATGAACGAGCCTCCCGGAGCGCGTGCCCGTGTTGCGCTTACAGCTCTTACAATGGCTGAATATTTCCGTGATGAAGAAGGCCGGGACGTGCTTTTGTTTATTGATAACATTTTCCGTTTCACACAAGCAGGATCGGAAGTATCAGCTCTTTTGGGACGGATGCCGTCTGCGGTGGGTTATCAGCCGACTCTTGCTACTGAAATGGGACTTTTGCAAGAACGTATTGCTTCAACCGATAAAGGTTCTATCACATCAGTTCAAGCGGTATATGTTCCTGCCGATGACTTGACTGACCCTGCTCCTGCAAATACATTCAGTCACTTGGATGCGACAACCGTTCTTTCACGTCAGATTGCAGAGTTGGGTATCTACCCTGCGGTTGATCCGCTCGATTCAAGCTCACGTATTCTTGACCCGCTAATTATCGGTTCTGAACATTACAACACTGCAATGCGCGTTAAACGTATTCTTCAAGGATACAAAGACCTTCAGGACATTATCAACATTCTTGGTATGGATGAGCTTTCGGACGAAGACAAGCAAACAGTATATCGTGCCCGTAAGATCCAAAAATTCTTCTCACAACCATTCAGTGTTGCAGAGCAATTTACAGGATTCCCGGGTCGTTATGTGAAAATTGAAGATACGATTTCGGGCTTTAAAGCAATTCTTGACGGTGATGTGGATGAAATACCCGAAGGTATGTTCAGCTACAAAGGTACATTGGACGAAGTATATGATGCTTTCAAAAAGTCTAATAAATAATTACAACGCTTAACGTGAGAGATATACACTATGTCCGAACATCTTTTAGATATTGATATTGTAACGCCTGCGCGTATTATTTATTCCGGCAAGGCGGAGTCGGTTTCCGTTCCCGGTACAAAGGGTCCGTTTCAAGTGCTTTTTAATCACGCGCCGATAATCTCGTCGCTTGATATAGGAGCAATTAAAATCCTTGATGAGAACCATCACGAAACAATCTATGCTACCGACGGCGGTTTTGTGGAAGTGCTTAAAAACCATGTTTCGATAATTGTGGAAACTGCCGAAGAAGCACATTCAATTAACGTGGCAATTGCAGAAGCAAAAATGCAAGACCTGAAAGTTACTCTTGAAGCAACACAAAACTTTACCCAACGCGATGAGCTTAAAAAAGAGATTGCGAAATTGGAGAATAAGGTGAGAGTGGCTGAGCGGAAATAGATAATTGCAATTGAATAGTACAACGCCTTCCTGATTTAGTTCGGGAAGGCGTTTTTTTATTGTTGTTAAACATTGGTGCTTATTTCTTAAATACAGTACTTATTAGTGAGGAGCACACAAATCATGCGAACGTAAGTACATGACAATAAATGACATATAAAAGAGTTGAAATCGTGCGTTGAAATCGTGTGTTGAAATTGTGCGCTGAGTTTGCAAAGTAGGATATATTGCAATAATTTGTAGGAGGTTCTGAATGTGAATACCAAAGTTAATGAGGGTGAATTGTTATAAACATTTAGAGTGCAAGCAAAATTAACAACCAGTTAAACAACTGAATTCATAAAATTTACTAATAATAACATGGAAAATTGGATTCAAAAAATTATCCCCAAATGGATATTGAAAAACTTAAAATTACTTCTGGCATTAACTGTAACAATAACAGTGACTGTGACAATAGTCATTAATGTACATCCACCCCCAAATCCACCTCAAAATCCACCCCCAACAAAAGATTGGGTTACTCAAGATGTAACAGCAACCGATTCTTTCGGCAGAAAGATTAACCTTTTAATAGCAATCCTTTCACAAGAAAAGAGATGGATGCTTGGTAGTGTAAATATGCTGGAAAACAACGAACCATTTGATGTGTTTTTTCCACAATATCTAAAAAAATTACCTGCAATATATGACTGTTCAGAATTTATTGCTGTTGGAGTAGCATCACAGGAAGGTTCAAGCAAGTATGAGTTCTCAAGGGCAGATAAGCGTGCTGATAAAATATTGGAAATACTGAGACCAATTTGTGGAGGCAGAAATTTGTATAAACTTAATTTAGGGAAGTATTCCACAGTAAAATCAGAGAGTGAAACTTCAGGTCAAAGGAGAGTTATTATTATTGGTATAAAAAACAGAGACCCAGCAATGACAATAGAAGACATCAAATATGCCTTGTATGGTGGTCTGCAAAAACAAGTTGGAGCAAAATTAGGACTTCAACTTGTTGAATACAGCAACTTCTATTTTACAAACCCAAGTTAAAATCCTTTCAGTGTTGAATAAGTTATATTAGGAAGAATTAGGATACATATCATAAACTAACAATTCATTATGCCATACAGACAAACGCCACAAAAGACAATGGAATTTAGCGATAAAAAACCGACTGGATACTTTATATTCAACTTTGGCATCAACAAGCATTCGGCAAGGGTTTTCACGTCAATTTTCTTACCTGCTTATCTTATATTGTATTAATCTTATACTACTCTTGCAAAAGGAAAATTTATGGACATTCTAATGGACATTCTAAACTGGGTTGGCGGACTTATCGTTTTAGGAGTGTTTTTTGCCCTCTGTTATTACATAGGACAGCTTGGTGTTCAAATAAAAAGCGGTTTGAAAATTCTCAAATATATTAAGAAAGCCGAACAAGGTGCAAAGGAAAAAGGATTATCTCTTAACGAAGAAGGGATTGCTTTAAAGAAGAAGGGAAAGCGCAAATTAATTTTTCCAATTGTTGGAATAACTGTTTTTTACTCTTTTGCTTTCTCTTTTGCTCCAACTATAGGAATGAAATTGGTAACATTGATAATTTTGATTCCTGTTGTTTTGGGCTTTTTTGGTATTTTCTTAGTTCCTGAG
>CALMMI010000406.1 GCA_937868245.1 uncultured Ignavibacteria bacterium
AACATGGCTGCTACATTATGCTCACGGATTGCCTTGCTAATCGTAAAGAAGAAATCCGCATCAATCAAATGGAGTGCATTCGTTACATCGGAATAATGGATGTCATTCCCGCAGAACGCCAATACCTGGTCGAATATACTTTGTGAATCGCGCATCGAGCCGTCTGCCTTTTTGGCAATCGCAATCAGGGATTCATCATCAATTGTTACGTTTTCCTTGGATGCAATAAACTTTAGCTGCCCTACGATGCTTTCAATTTCCATTCTGCGGAAGTCGAACCGTTGGCATCGGCTGAGTATAGTAGCAGGGACTTTATGTATTTCCGTTGTGGCAAACACAAACACAAGGTGCGGCGGAGGTTCTTCGAGTGTTTTTAACAGTGCATTGAACGCAGAGGTGGAAAGCATGTGCACCTCGTCGATGATGTACATCTTGTATTTCCCATTCACCGGAGGGTATTTTGCATTTTCGCGGAGCTTGCGTACATCTTCAACCGAGTTGTTAGATGCACCATCTATTTCAATCACATCTATTGAACGTCCGCTAACTATATCAAGACACGAGGCGCATTCGCCGCATGGTTCTGCATTTTCCTGTGGGTTTTGGCAATTGAGGGCTTTTGCTAATATTCTGGCTGAGGTTGTTTTGCCTACTCCGCGGGGTCCGGTGAACAGATACGCATGGTGTACACGCTTCGAGAGGATTGCATTACGGAGCGTGGTAGAAATGTGATCCTGCCCCACAACCGACGCGAAATTCATCGGTCGCCATTTGCGGGCGGTAACTACAAAAGTATCTGATGTGTCGCTTGTTGCCATAATAAACAGGTTGATTCGTTCGAAGAAACAAGTTTCGTTTTAGTATTGTTAAATTACCCTATGAAGTAATTTGTGAAAAGCAATTGAAACATTGGTAAGTAATTGACCCTTCGACGGGCTCAGGGTGACCTTTATTACTTGTCATGCTACCATAAGTTACTTGTCACCCTGAGCTCGTCGAAGGGTCAGATACTTACCGCTTTAGGAAAGTGCTATTATCTTTTAAAACGTTCTAAAATTCAGTTAATTTTTACACTTGATTTACAACCTGAAGTTTTCGTTAAAGTCTTCATTTTCTAGCTGATTTCAATGAGCTTTTACCCCGAAAAGCACAAAAGCCACCCTTATCAGGCAGCTTTTATTTTGTGGGTGCGGAAGGCGGGACTTGAACCCGCACGCCCTTGCGAGCGCCACCCCCTCAAGATGGTGCGTCTGCCAATTTCGCCACTTCCGCGTTGACTTCGTCTTATGTTGACGTTATCGAATTACAAAAATACAACCCTTTGGCAAATTGGCAAAATGAAAAATGGAAAAGGGTGGATTATAACCATTAACTCAACAGTACAGTATTATGGTTCTTCAATTCCGAAGGGATGCCAATATTATAGGAAAATAATTCAATTACAGGATAAATCACGAAGAGATGACACAAACGAAGCAATTGGAAAATTGATTAAATTAACTTCTATAGTAATTTCATCCTTTCAGGATTATTGACTTAAAAAATGAAGATTTCCCACTGGGTATCACAGAGTTTTACCACAGAGTTCACAGAGTATAATACTAATACCCACCATTAAACTTCAATTTTTCCAAAGGCTTCATATAGTCGAACTACTCCTCAAAGGATTACATGTTTATAACAATCGCACCCATTATTAACATTCGACCCCGACGGGGTCGAATTGAGTATTATTCCATTTTTCTATTCACATTTGAATCCTTCGGATTCACTACATCTGTTAAATAGATACTAAGCAAAGTGACTAATATTCAAATTACTTACTTCCCTATCCCCTCCCTCAACAAAGCCCTCAATCCGCCAAAATCCCCATTACTAAGCAGCACTACAACATCGCCTTCACGTACATTCTTTTCCAAAAACGAATATACATTCTTGCCCCACTGTGGGTTAGTTCCTTCTTCTGGCGAAATAATCTGTACAGTTTTTCCCTCTGACCGCAACGTTTCGGCTATTAATGCCGTGTCGAGCCGTTCGGATTCGCCGTAGCGTTCGGGACGGTTCAATGCGCCGAAGCAGACGATGTCTGCATTTTGGAACGAAGCAGGTAGTTCTTTTTGGAATATATTCCGAGTGGTAGTATTCGAGCGCGGTTCGAAACAGGCTACAATGCGTGAGCCTTTATATTTTTGACGGAGGGTTTTAAGTGTCTCTGCAATAGCTGTCGGGTGGTGTGCAAAATCGTCGATAACAGTACAGCCGTTCCAAATTCCAATGGTTTCCAAACGGCGTTTAGGTAATTTGTAGGTATTCAACCCATGTTGAATATCATTGATGGAAATCCCGGTATTCATTGCAACCGCGACTGCTGCAAGTGTGTTTTTAAGGTTATGTTCACCGGAAAGCTTGGTAGAAAACCCTGCTACGTTTTCACCGTTTTTTACAAGGGTAAAGCTTGTTCCTGTTTCAGAATATTCAATATCAATTGCACGCCAAAAAGCATCTTCGGCAAGACCGAATGTTTCCACCTTTGATAGTGCTGCGGCAGCAATTTCACGCACGTTTGCATCCTCATTTGCTGCAAGCAGCAACCCGTTGCGCGGGATTAACCGAGCAAAAAGCCGAAACGACTTTTTAATATCATCGAGTGAACTGAAGATATCAGCGTGGTCAAACTCAAGGTTATTGATAACAGCAATCGTGGGTTTATAGAGCAGAAACTTACTGCGTTTATCAAAAAATGCAGTGTCGTACTCATCACCCTCACTTACAAAATACCCGTAATCTGATTTTGGTGCGGGACGGCATCCCTGCTTATAGTTACCGGGTATTCCGCCGATGAGGAAACCGAGATTTAATCCTGCCGAATCGAGTAGCCAGGCAGTTAAGGAGGATGTGGTCGTTTTCCC
>CALMMI010000407.1 GCA_937868245.1 uncultured Ignavibacteria bacterium
CCTACCAAAGCTTGTGTTGACTGCTCTGAAATCACCATGAATGTCCGAGGATAAACTCCTAACCAGACAATCAACAGTGCAATCGGCACTAATTGCCAATACTCAGATGCTGACAAATCTTTCAAACCATGATTTTTAGGATTATCGTTTGTACCGAACATCACTCGTTGGAACATCCATAGCAAATATACAGCTGCAAAAATCACACCTGTGGCACTGATAATACTCAACCAATGATTATTCAAGAACGGAGAAGTAAACCCGCCCATAAGTGTTAGGAATTCTCCAACAAAGCCGTTTAATCCCGGCAGACCTACAGATGCAAGCATTGCAATCGTAAAGAGAACTGCGAACTTCGGCATTACCTTTGTAATCCCGCCAAATTCTGATATTTCCCGTGTATGACGGCGTTCGTACAACACACCTACGCAAAGGAACAACATACCTGTTGAAAGTCCGTGATTCACCATTTGGATAATCGCTCCTTGAATACCTTCAGGTGTCATGGAGCAAATCCCCAGCACAACAAAGCCCAAGTGGCTTACAGAGGAATAGGCAACCAATTTCTTAACATCTGTTTGTACCATCGCCACAAGCGCGCCGTAGATAATCCCAATCACTGCCAGCCATGCAATCGGTGTAGCATATTCAAACATTGCCTGCGGGAATAATTCCAAATTGAAACGGATCAACCCATAAGTTCCCATCTTGAGCAATACCCCGGCAAGGATAACCGAACCGGCTGTTGGAGCTTGAACGTGCGCATCCGGCAGCCATGTATGGAATGGAAACAGGGGAACTTTAATACAGAATGAAAGTGCAAACGCAAGGAATAACCATTTTTGAGTTTCAAGTGGAATAGTAGGAGCGATTTCTCGGAGCTTCATCAAATCGGCTGTGAAATGTCCACCTACAAGGTTTTGTGCATAAATGCCCAACCAAATAATTGCCACAAGCATCAGAAGCGAACCTACCAATGTATAAAGGAAGAATTTAACGGCAGCATAAATACGGTCCTTCCCGCCCCAAATACCGATAAGGAAATACATCGGTATAAGGATAAGTTCCCAAAAAACATAGAATAAGAACGTATCCATTGCCACGAACACACCAAGCATTCCGAATTGGAGCAGGAGCATCCAGGCATAATATTCTTTTTCACGTTTTTGGATAGAGTTAAACGAGCAAAGAATTGCAATTGGAGTGATAAATGTTGTCAGCAGAACCATCAGTAAAGACATTCCATCAATTCCGATTCGGAACCCTGCATCTAGGTTCGGAATCCAAATTTGATTCATTGTAAACTGAAAACCGGATTGAGTATGGTCGAATCCAAAATACAAAAAGATCGAAGCAAAGAAGCTCAGAAGTGAAACTCCAAGTGCGGTATATTTTATACCCTTTACCTCTTCTTGATTGATAAAAAGCATGGCTAGAAAGCCAATCAGCGGCAGGAAAAGAGTAACAAGTAACATTCCCATAGATTTATCAGTTTAGTTCAACCAAAATTCAAATTAAAATTCTTACCGAAATCAATGCGTATAATACGGAGAAATCATTAAATACACCACCACACCAGTTATCGTAACATAGAGCCAAATTGGCAACGTCCATCTTGCAATCTTTTTATGTTTGCTGAATTCCCCACGCCATGAACGGGTAATTGTAAAGAGAGCGAGAGGAACAATTCCTGCAGCAAGGATAATGTGCGTAATCAAGATAACAAAATAGACCATTCTTATCATTCCCTCCCCACCGAAATGAGTGGAAGGAGCCTGTGAATGATATGTTACATACGAGATTAAAAACAAACACGAAAGGATAAACGCTGAAAGCATAACCGTCTTATGTTGCTTAAACTTCCGTTGACGAATGAACACATACCCTGTAGTTAGGAGAACAGCACAAGTACCATTGATAAAAGCATTAAGAACCGGAAGCATCGAAACATCAATTTTCCCAAAAGCAAGTGTTTGCGGAAAATATATCAAAAATGCAACCAAAGCAACAACAACAATCGTAAGAGAATACACTACAACTGAAAGCGACTGCTCGCTCATTGCTTTAATACCGGACTGCTTTTGTACTGCTGATTGATTCATTATTTATTACCCGAGCCCGAGCCATACCAATATTGCAACAATTCCTACCATCATCATCAATGCGTAATTTTGTACTATACCAGATTGAATCTTCCGCAAAAGTTCACTTGCACTTGCTATTGAACGTGCAGAACCATTCACGATACCATCCACAATCTGTACATCAAATATTTTCCAAAGGAAGCCGTAGGATATTGTGTAAAATACATCAACAATTACATATTGATAGAGTTCATCCAACATCCATTTACGCCACAAGAGTTTATATATTCCACTGAAACGTGTTGCCATTTCTTGTGGTTTTTCTGACGCTGTTTTGTAGTAAGACCTTGCAAGTAAAATTCCAAGTATTGCTATCGTAAGTGAAGCTGCCATCAGTGCATATTCAATCACATGTACCTCATGTACTTCAGGACGGTGCAGGATTTCCATTGCTGGAGCAAAAATCGGTTCCAGCCAATGCTCAAGAAGATTAGGAATTGACCCGCCCATGCTAAGAGCATACGGTACTCCTAAAAATCCACCCACAACTGAAAGAAATGCTAATACGATAAGTGGAAATGTCATCGTCTTTGGAGACTCATGCGGATGAACGTGATGATGATCAAAACGTTCTTCTCCTGCGAATGTGAGGTAGAGCAAGCGAAACATATAGAATGCAGTACAGAATGCTGCAATCACCCCTACCGCCCACAATGCCCAATGCCCTTCTGAAAACGCCATCCACAAAATTTCATCTTTAGAGAAAAATCCGGCAAACGGAAAAATTCCTGCAATTGCAAGCGTACCTATAAAGAACGTTTTATATGTAACAGGCATATACTTTTTCAAGCCGCCCATTTTTTGAATATCCTGTTCTTCGTGCATACCGTGGATAACCGAACCCGATCCCAAGAACAACAACGCTTTGAAGAAAGCGTGTGTCATTACGTGGAATACACCGGCAGTAAATGCACCTACACCCAACGCAATAAACATAAATCCAAGCTGACTGACAGTAGAATAAGCGAGTACCTTCTTAATATCATTTTGTACCAACCCGACCAGAGCTGCAGTAAGTGCAGTTGCAATACCAATCCCTGCTACAACTGCCATTGTTGTTGGTGACAGGGCAAACATTGCAGCATTACGAGCAATAAGGAATATACCTGCTGTAACCATAGTTGCAGCATGGATAAGCGCAGAAACAGGAGTTGGACCCGCCATCGCATCCGGCAACCAAACACCAAGAGGAATCTGAGCAGATTTACCCGTGCAACCTAAGAATAGAAGTAAAGTAATAGCTGTTATAAGTGCAGCACCCGGTTGGAAGCCTGCTACTGCTTGAGCATTGACAGCTGTATAGTCAAGTGTATGGAATTGATTGTATATCAAGAACATAGCCACAAGTACACCGAAGTCGCCGATTCGATTCACAATAAATGCTTTTTTAGCTGCATCGCCTGTCCATACGATAAACGAACCATCGAATTTACGATCGTACCAGAAGCCAATCAGCAGGTACGAGCAAAGTCCCACGCCTTCCCAACCGAGGAAAGTCAGGAGGAAATTACTTGCAAGTACAAGATTAAGCATCATGAAAATAAACAGGTTCAGATAGGCAAAGAATCGTGGGAAGCCCTTGTCGCCGTGCATATACCCGATAGAGTAGATGTGTATGAGCGTACCTATTCCTGTTATAATCAGTGTATAGAGAATGGACAGTTGGTCAACCTGGTAGGATATGTCAATAGAGAAATTCCCTGCCTGCATCCACGAGAACAATCGCACAACATGCGAGCGTTCTTCGGCACTCTGACCCACAAGGGTCATGAATATCATTGCAGTAACGACAAATGCACCGCCTACGGCAGCACTTGCGATTCCGCCAACGAGCACTTCACTTTTCAGTTTTTTACCAAAAAGCCCAATAAGAAAAAAACCGATAAGCGGCAGTAAAGGAACAAGGTAAATCAATTCTATCATACTTTTTTCCCTGACAACGTAAATATTCGTGAAATCAATCTTAAGAAATCAAACTGATTTTAATTCAAATTTATACTTCTTCAAACATTGCTTTTTCAATTCCAAGCTCTACATTTTGGAAACTGATGCGCATTGTTTCGTCAACAATCATCATCGAGTTTCGTTCGGCTTTCATCCAGTCTGAACGGCGATACGTAAACGGCTCGGAAGCAATCACAATCGTCGTAGGTCTTCCGAACGTAGGCTCAATCTGACAGTGTTCACCCCTGCAATGATATTCCTTGCCAAACATATAGTACAATGTTGCCGGCTGAACACTCTGATTAGTAGTATATCGAACTGCAACA
>CALMMI010000408.1 GCA_937868245.1 uncultured Ignavibacteria bacterium
ATTACTCAGACCGAGGAATCGCAACCAATTCTTGTAAACAACAATCAAATTACCAAACCATTAATAGGTAAAAAACTGATTTATGATTTGAATCCTGAAACCTCTCTTGTTCAAGACGAAGATTCTATAGATAATGAAGAAACTATATCTGTGCCGACAGGAATTAAAGATGATAAGAGTGACGCTACAATCATTCAAGATAATGCAATGATTGCAGCAGCCATGTTCAATACAATCTCACAACCTGCACAAATGATTCATTCCATTGAAACTGAAGGTAATACTGAAATAGAAACACAAAACATCAGCTCAGAAAAAAATACACTTCAAACAGGTGAATTTCTTAACGATAATCAAAAAGCAACAGCTTCAAATCTGGAATCCAAATCTCCAAAGAGTGTTACCACTAATACTTCAATCTCGGTCGATTCAGCACTACCATTTCAAAATGGTAGTCAAAAGATAGCTGATATATCGACTAACGAGATTGTAAGTAGGGTGAAAATTCAAGGGGATGCTCTTCCTAAAGTATCAGCCGAAGTTCCATCGGTAGAAGTATCCGGTAACACAGTTGTGAATCCGCTTCCAAAGCAAAGTAATGATTCTGTTAATCAAATAACTCAACCTGAAATTGGTACTGTCATTTCTCAAACAAATTCAGAAAATAGCAATGTAAATAGCTCAAAAACTGAATCAAGCACAATTTCAAATACCGTAATTTCACCGTTGAAAAACCAAATTGAAGGTATGCCTTTAGATGCCTCTCAGTTTCATCCATTTGTTGAGAATCCAACTCCGATATCAAACAATAGTGGAAAAGTACAACCCGTAAAAACAACTCAAACAGAAAATGCTCTTCAACCAAACGTTATTATAGAAACAAAGGATAATGAAGTTGAATCGGGTTCTGAGAAGCCTCTTGTTTCAGTTTCAAACCAATCTTTGAATAATGGTGATTTTTCTCAAGTAATTATTGAAGAAGCAGCACCTAAAATAGAAAATACAGCACCTAATGATGTAATCCAAAAACTGAATTTCAATTCTGTGAGAGAATTGTTAGATGAATCTGCAAAGAATGGAATAACTGTTAACTCATTCGTGATTCGAGTGGAAACTCCTGCGGTGGAAGTCACTGAAAAGCAATCTCTTGAATCGAATAGCTCGAAGATTGAGTTAACACCAAGCAAAATGATTAGTTCTGATACTCCAAAAGTAGAGTCACAGTTGGGGGATAATTATCCTGTGCTGAAAGTACCGGATTCAGACAAAGTACAGCTTGATTCAGCAAAATCTGACGGTAATATACCTGTTCAAGTAAAGCCAGGTTTTTCAGCTGAAGTTGAACCACATCAAGTTGAAACAAATCTCAATGTGCCTTTAACCAATAAGCAAAATGCGGATTCAATCAATGACAGTATTGATAAGTCAGAAAATGGTAACCCAATTCCATTGAAAACTGAAACACCTCAAAGAGATGTAAAAATACCATTGGCAACTATTGTTGATACTCCAAAACTTGAAGTATCTGAACAAATAACAGTACCATTGATTACTCCTCAGACAAAACAATCTGTACATGTTAATGCGGAAAAATCTGTAAAAGCATCTGAACCGACTACTGTAAAACCTACTGCTGTTCAACCTGATTTTGTTAAAGTTAATGCGGGAAAGGCAGATTCTGCAAGAAAAGAAATACTAAGTCAAGTTTCTGTTGATACAAATAGTCCTCAAAGTGAAGAGTTAAATACAATCGCAGTAAAATCAGAATTGCCTAACGCTTCTCTTCCAAAGTCTGATACTCAAAACTCAGGGGTACAAAA
Organism: uncultured Ignavibacteria bacterium; assembly: GCA_937868245.1. GTDB lineage: Bacteria > Bacteroidota > Ignavibacteria > Kapaibacteriales > UBA961 > JADJXV01. The sequence continues at coordinate 1,821 of CALMMI010000408.1, forward strand.
AGCATCGAGTGAGCCTGTTATATCTGAATCCAAACAATCAGAAAATCAGAAATATCAACCTGCAAGCGCTGAAGGTAAATTGAATAATGGTTCTGTTAACCCTCTTAAATCTGACAGTTCAAAAACTGAAATAATAGATAAAGGTAATGAAGTAAAAACAACTCCGATTGTAGAAGCAGTAAAACCTCAAATAGAGAAATCAGATTCAGGTAAACCTAAAAAATCTTTGAATGAAGTTCAAGCAAACACTTTAACAAGTACGGCAGTAAAAACCACGGCAGAAGAAAAGCCACATGCCGAGGAAAAGCAGACCACAGCTAAACTTGATTCTCCTAAAATCGAAGTATCGAGCAAATCGCAAACTGGAACAACTGTGAATCCACAAAATGAAGAGGTAAAATTAACTTCTCCAAAAACTGAAATTCCTGTTGAATTGAAATCCAATCCTACTTCTATTAATAATAACGATGTAGCTCCTAATCTAAAAGTAGAAACTCCAAAAGGCTCAGCAGCGAAATTAGAAGCAGTAAAACCGGAAATGATTGTAAGGGAAAACCAAGCGGTTAATACTGCACAACCTGTTCAGGAATCAATTCCATCAACAGTTCAGACGCATGATGTATCAGCTATCGCAAGTGCTCAAAAACCTGTTATTGCTCCAAAATCAGAAACTAAAGCTGAAAAAAAGGCAAACAAAATAGATTCATCAGAAGTAACAATAAACAGTGATTTAAAAGAGCAATTACCTCAGCAAGTTACCGAGAGGAAATCGTCGAATCAAAACGAACAACAAAAGTCAAACAATAAACAGTTAGGGGTAGCGAAGAAGAATTTTGAATCAGCAATTGCTCAAGAAGTACAATCGAGTGAAGTTGAAGTACCCAAAGAAGAGAGTGTTTCAAAATCGGATAGCATTCGTGCTAAAGAAACGGTGGAGACAAATAGTCCTGCCCAAGCTACAAATACAGCTCTTTTTCAGCCTGTAGTAGCTCCGGTTAAAAATTATCAGGGAATAGATTCTGCTAAAAAAACAATCCCAAGAGTGGATGTAGAAAACTTTGCTCCTGCAACTGCCCAGCTTGTAAAAACTCTGCCGCAGCAAACAGGAGGGACTGTCCGGATGCAACTTACTCCTGATGCCTTAGGTCCTGTAACGGTACAAGTAAATGTACGCGATAAGAATGCTGCTTTACGGATTGATGTAGAGACAAATGCAGCCAAACAGGCACTGGAAGCTCAAATCCCTGTTCTTCGTGAGCAGCTTACACAGCAGGGGATTACAGCAGAACGTATCGAAATACAAGTTCGTCCGCGAGAAGATTTCAGTATGTTCTCAGGATTCAATCAGCAGAACAGCTCAGCTAAACAGGAAGAACAGCAGGCACGGCAATCGTACCTTCGCACTTTTGCTGATGGTCGCGAAGAAAGACAGGAAGCAATTATTCAGGATATTGCACCTAAGATAAAAGAAAAGAAAACAACAGTTCAGAATCGAGTGGAATTTTACGCATAACATGTGGCATACAGCATAGTAGCGGGGGCTACAATATTTTATTAATTCAATTTTTCGGGGGAGATTATTATGGCAACAACAGCAGTGGACAGTTCGATGAACTCTGTCTTTAAGGATCTGCAAACGCCAACAAAAGCACCTACGAAGGAACTGGGAAAAGATGAATTTCTCAAACTTCTTACGTATCAGCTTAAGGCACAGGATCCTATGAAACCGCAGGACGGACAACAGTTCGCCTCGCAGCTTGCACAATTCAGCTCATTAGAGCAATTGTCGAATATAAACAAAGCATTAGAAGCTCAGTCGGCGAATTTCGGTATTCTTTCGCAATCAATGGCTAATGCCAACGCACCGAATTATATCGGAAAAAGCATAAAAGCATCAGCAGACTCCATTACATACGACGGAGCAAAATCTCCGCAAATCGGATATGAGTTACCCTCGAATGCTGCATCTGTAAAGATTGAGATCAAAAATTCTGCAGGAACAGTTGTGAGGACAATCAATGCTTCTGCATTAGATTTACAAAACGGTGAGCATCGCCTTACGTGGGATGGTAAAGCGGATAATGGTACTGCCGTTGCATCAGGTCAGTACTCAATTAATGTAACTGCTAAGGATGCTTCCGGTGGTACTATAGATGCAAAACCATTTACGTATGGAGTTATCACTGCAGTACGATTCAAACAAGAAGGTACAGTGGCGGTTGTAAACGGAGTTGAAATCCCGATCGGTGATATCGAAGATATCGCAATGTAATTTGGGGTTTCACCAAGCATTATTAAATGCTTGAATGTTCTTTGACAATTTAAAAAGCGTTTCTAAAATTTTGGAAGGAGGTGAGTACGATGGCTGAAATCAACGGCGTATCGTTACCCTTTCTGCCCGCAGGCGGAGTAAACGAGCTAAAACGACAGCCCTCATTGATTGAGCAATTTACACCCAGGACGAAGTTTCAGGATGTATTTGATCAGGAAATCAATAAGCTGAAGTTTTCTGCACACGCCCAAAGCAGGCTGAATAGCCGCGACATTGCCCTCTCGGAAGAGGACATCGGGCGGATTGAATCTGCGGTAACAAAGGCAGAAGCAAAGGGTTCGAATGAATCGCTGGTACTCCTGCGCGACATGGCGTTTATCGTCAGCGTAGGCAATAAAACCGTCATAACTGCAATGCAGAACGACGGGTCGGAACAACATATTTTTACAAATATTGATTCCGCAGTAATGGCGTAAAGCATAATGGAACATTGCAATAGTATTGCATAGAAAGATTTATCAACTTGAGAGGTTGGACATTGCCTAAATAAATAATCGTTAGGCAAAGAAATCTCTCCGATTCTCGCACATATTCCGAACGACTGACGAATATGGGCAAAAACACTAATTCATTTTAATAATATTTATATCGGAGTTTATCATGTCTCTTATCCGTTCTTTAACAGCAGGTACAAGTTCGCTCAAAGCACATCAACAGCGTCTTGACGTTATCTCGAATAACATTGCAAACACAAACACAATCGGTTACAAATCAAGCCGTACAACTTTCGCAGATCAATTCGCTCAAACATACAGTTTGGGTAGCGCACCTAATAATATCGCAAGTGGCGGTATCGGCGGTATCGACCCACTTCAAATCGGATTGGGTGTAAAACTCGGCTCGGTAAAGGTTGATTTCTCACAAGGTTCAATCCAAAATACAAATCGTCCATTAGATTTGGCATTACAAGGTGATGGATTCTTCAATCTTCGTTTGAACGGTCAGGAATTATTCTCAAGAGCAGGTGCATTCTCGTTTGATAACGAAGGTAATCTGGTAGATTCTGCTTCGGGTGCTTATGTTCAAGGATATAATCTGGAAACAGATGCAGTCGGAAGAGTTGTAAAAGATGCAGTTGGTACAAACAGCTTACTTCGCAAGGTAGAAAATGTTCAGATTTCTCCTACATTCAAATCTGCTCCGCGCCAATCTCAAGCGGTTGAAATATCTGGTAATCTTAATGCTACAACTGCAACAGGAGATGCCTTCAGCACCAGTATTTCTATCTTCGACAATCAAGGTGCGCCTCATGTTTTGAATCTTAAGTTTACTAAAAGTGCTACTGCAAATACATTTGACTTAGTTGGAACAGTTGATTCAGTAGCAACACCTATTACCGGTGTTCCTGCATCTGTAACATTTAATCCTGACGGAACTCTTAATACTCCGCTTAACTTTAATATTACAGCAGCAAATCTGAATACATCTCTCGGAACCCCTTCGTTTGATTCTACAACCCCGAAAGATATTACAGTTACACTTGCACAATCAAGCGGATTGCTTGCAGGTCTTACTCAATTCGCAGGGCAAAATACAGTTACAGCACGTCAGCAAGACGGTTATGCTGCCGGTGAAATTTCCCGAATATCAGTTGATCAAACAGGAAAAATCATGGGTGCGTTTACAAACGGTCAATCTGAATTATTGGGGCAAGTGGTAATGTCAAAATTTACTAATCCGGGTGGATTGGTGAAAGAAGGCGGAAACTTCTTCTCAGTATCCCCGAACAGCGGTCTTCCAAGCATCGGAACAGCAGTTGAGATTTTCCCTTCAACACGCATTTCTTCAGGTTCATTAGAAGAATCGAATGTTGATTTGACAGAGCAATTTACCGATATGATTACAACCCAACGGGCATTTGAAGCCGCATCACGGACAATTACCGTGAGCGATCAATTCCTTCAAGAAATCAATCAATTGAAACGATAATAGTTTCTTAACCCCCTCTTGAAAAAGAGGGGGATTAGAAAACGCTGAATCTTTCTCCCGAGCCGTTTGTGAATATGTTTTGATCGTAACAAAACAATTTGCAAGCGGCTTTTTTTATATATGGGTAGTTCTTGAGGGTATCAATGACCTAAACCCACCCATAATACCTACAATCCCCATCCAAAACAAAAGCGGCACCATAAATGAAATCCCTATTTGATTTACCAGGGTAATTTGCATTATCCAAACGATAATCCCTTTCATAGTATCGCCAAAACGATATATCCCTATACCGTTTGTTTCGGTATATCCAACTATCACAACCCATAAGAGGGCTGCAATAAATGTATGCAAAGTTAGGATTCCGATTCCTAATGCTTTCAACCTGCGTTTCCAATTAATAGGTGTAGCGATAAATAATGATAATAGTAAGGCTGTTGGTAAGTATCCCTGAAGATGTGAGTTAACTCCTAATTCACCCAATACAGGCAGTCCATTTTCATAATGGTAGTCTTGGTTATTGATACGAACAGAGATGTTAGTGGCACGGTGACCTTCGGCTAATGTAGTTTGCTGGGAATTCTTAGGTACAAATGAAATTTTTACGTTCTCCCAACGCGAGCTAAAAAGGAGATTTCCAAACCCCCGGAAATAGGATGAATATCCTTCACCAAATCCGGAAAAAAGAAGAATGACTAAGGTGAAATAAATAGCAGCGCATTTAAGAACAAAGAACAGAAGAGGGTTATACTTTTTCACGAACGGTTGTCCTTTCGGCAATTGATACCCATAAAACAAACAGGATGAGGGCTAAAAAAATAAATAATGCCTGCCATATTTCGATATGCATCAATTCGAAGTACTCACGCTTGTATATACCTGTTAGAAATAAGGTTATCAAACGGATTATATTAATAGAATACAATATGAGAACACCACCTACAATTCCGATAATTTTCTTTTTCCATTGTGCAGGAAATGCCAGAACCACAACAATAAATAGAAATGTTGGCTCAAGGGCATCACAACCATACGCAATATTCATCGAAAATGCCTGGCTGCTTACCACTGTGCCGGACGTATAATTTGAAAATCCGATAAGTGAAAGAGCAGCACTTGTAACTGTTGCAACAACGGAAAGATAGGCAGGGAGGAATGATTTACTAAAGACATCTGTTCCGGTAATTGCATAGTAGCACATCATTAGAATAGCTACAGTTATCAAGAAAAGCAGCTGGGGTTTCCTTTTCTTGATACCTTCTTTGATTACAGCTGAACGGTTGTTCTTTTGAATTGTATCTTTCTTTTTGCTGTCTTTACGAGTTTTCTTCATAGAATTAACCTCTGTCACTTTTTATAACAACAATGGACATTATCACATCAGTGATAATGTCCATTGTTTATGGTTTATTATTATTTCTTATGCAATTGCTGCTGTGCGACGGCGAGAAATATATCTGTATCCTGCATACAAAAGAACAGCACCAAGGATTATCATCCCCCACTCACCAAGTGTTGGTACAAGTGGAGCTGTTGAAGTAATCCATGTAGGATCGTCTGCATCCACACCCGCAGTTGAGCCAAGTTGTAAATCCAATCCTGCACTACCGCTGCCCGCAACTTGTCCTGTTCCTTCATTTAAAGGATAGTATGCAACTAAGCTCGCAAAATTTGGATGTCCGGCACTTATTGGTTGGTCTTTATATGCTAGTATATTAGCAGGGGTTATTGGGGCACTCCAAAAGCTAACTTCGTCGATAACTCCACTGAACCTTAAAACATCCGAAAGTGTAGGTGCAGGAGCTGGAGCACTCGGTACCGACACTGATGCTAATGTAGTTGCAATACCATTTACATAAAGTGACCACGCACCGGCATTGCGTACAAGTGCAAGATGCTGCCAAGTATTGAGAACTAAGGGAGTAGAACTGTATGTTACAGTTACTCCACCACAAAGAAGACCAAGGTTGTTCGTTCCGGGTTGGACAATAATACCATAACCTGTAAAACTTCCATTGCCATTATAAAAAATGGTTCCTACACTTCCACCATCCCATTTAACCCAGCATTGCATTGTAAGATTATCTATAACAGTGGAAATAGGGGTTGTTCGGCTGGCTAATTGAGTACTGGTAAATTGCAAAGCGGAATTTCCTGATGGAAGAGCTGCAAACAATGCTGAAGCACTTGCAAGAAAAATTACTAAAGCCAAGTTTAATCGTAGGAAAAACGTATTCATTCTCATGCTTTTAAAACCTTCAATAAAGTATAAAATAATTCTAATTATAATTCAATGTAAGCAACCTTAGCTTTTTTCAGTCAAATATTGTTCCAAAAAAAACAAAAGGGTTAGGACAAACCACTACTCAAATTTAGTTAAAAGTAATGAGACACACAAACTGTCCTTACTACAACATGAAAATTAATCTATTCGGAAAGATTTGAGTTAATTGTTACACCGCATTGCAAATGCTTAGGAACGAATCGGATTTTAGTGATGCACCACCCACAAGAAACCCGTCAATATTCGGCTGTGTAAGAAGTATAGCAGCATTGGATTCATTCACGCTGCCACCGTATAACAAAGGCACTTTCCGTGTAGAATCCCCAAAATCCATAGCGCAGGTATCCCGTATAAAACTATGAATTTCCTCAGCTTGCTCCGGGGTTGCGGAGAGTCCTGTACCAATTGCCCACACCGGTTCGTAAGCAATTACAAATTTGGTGATTCCATCTTCAAAAAGGAAATCGGTTGCACTACGAAGTTGTTTCGAAACAACAGTTAAGGTTTTGTTAGCCTGTCGCTCTTCCAGTGTTTCTCCGATACAAATAATCGGAATTAGCCCGGCACGTACAGCAGCAGCTACTTTCTTTTGAATCATTACATTTGTCTCTTTGAAAATATACCTGCGTTCGGAATGACCGATAATCACATACGCACATCCTACGGAAACAAGCATTTCAGGTGAAGTTTCACCAGTGAAAGCACCTTTCGATTCAAAATAGCAGTTTTGTGCTCCAAGAAGAACACTACTGTCTTTTATAATTTCTCCAACTGAATAAAGATTAACTGCTGGAGGACAAAGTACAATTTGAACATCCGGAGAATTATGCTTAACAATATCCTTAGCGAGGTTTTGAGCTTCACCAAGGGTTGTATTCATTTTCCAGTTACCGACTATCAGTTTTTTATTCATGTGCCTATTTATTCATTTGGAGGATTACGGGTTCTTGATCCCGCTTACTTTGAATATCTTGTAATTTTTGAGATACTGATCTGATTCCATGCCTGTTCCGTCTATTATCTCTGTGGGAGATTTAATGTGGATTTTTTCTGTTGTATAGAGTTTTTGTGTTTTGTTATTCCACATTAAGACAGGGGTTTGAAGAGTAGTATGTGTACTGTCGGATACAACTTTTACATTGCCGTATGCTACCATATTCCGTGTCTTATCATCCACAACTGCACTGTCAGCTGTTAGAATCCCTATTCGTTGAGACCTGGCGTTCATAAATTCAACAACTACTGAAGTGTCTAGTCGTGTTTCCTGCCGCTGATCATATACCCGGGCAAGGCGTGCTTTCAGTGTGGTTTTGATTCTGTTGGAGTCCATAATAACCATCGAAAAGTCCCAACTGGTGTGTGTAGGGAGTTGTTGCAGCTGTTCAATAGCAATTTTTTGTTGAGGGATATTACTTTCCTGTTGGCAACCGGTAATTACCAAGAACAGTAAGAAAATTGCAGCAACAGTTTTTTTCACAGCCACCCCATTGATTTATACCATTCAACAGTTTGCCGTATTCCATCTTCTATAGAAATCTTCTGACGATATCCAAAATCAGTTTTTGCACGGTCAACAGAACATATCCAATATGCTTGTGTGATGTCCCGACCTTTTTCAAAATTCAACACGGGAGGTTTGGCAGAAAAACGACCGAAAAATTCGGATAATCCTGCTACTCCGAAAACTAAGAAATGGGGAAGTCTAAGTGGGATTGTTCCTTTTTTTCCTAAAATCTTAGCAGTTACCGACCCTATTTGTTCCCAAGTGTAGAACTCTTCTGAGGAAATAAAGTACGTTTTCCCGATAGTATTTGCAGATTCAGCGGCTTCTATAATTCCACGGGATAGGTCAAGTCCGTGAACCAAACTAACATGTTTTTCATTAAAACCGATGTGCGGAACAAAACCTTTATTCACGGTTTTGAAAAAATCCAGAATTGCTGTTTCGCGTTGTCCATACACAGCGGGGGGGCGTACAATGGTGATTGGCAGCTTGTTTGCGAAAGAATTTACTTCGTCCTCAGCAGCTTTTTTTGAAATGCCGTAGGATGTTATAGGTGCGCTGAGCGTAGATTCATCAACAGGTTTATCAGGTGAATCTGCAGGACGAACCGCAGCAAGGGAACTTACATGGAGAAACCTTTGAAGATTCGGCGCGAATTTATAGGCAGCTTCCAGCATATTCCTTGTGCCGTCACGATTACCTTGCATAAACTCTTCTGCGTTCCGTGCAGCTGTTAGCCCAGCCACATGAAAGACCATTTCAACGTCTTTCATTGCTTTTTCCAGGGATTTGGGATTGCTGATTGACCCGTCAACCAATTCTATTTTTTTACCTTTCAACCATTGAAGATTACTGGTTGATCGTGCGATTGCCCTAACATCATAACCGCGTTCCAAGAGTAAATCCGCTACATGACTTCCGATAAATCCGGTTGCACCTGTAATTAATACTTTCATTCAATTTCCTTATTTGTAGAATTCACGTGTAATATTGCATGATAACGTTTATCCATTGTTTTATATGGAATAGTTCATCAAAAATATGATGGATACTCCTGTTCTGCCTGCGCACTACACTTGTTTTTATACAAAATTAACTGAAATATTTATGAAACCTTCCTTAATAGTAGATTGCAGATAAAAAGTCTTAATGCTCAAGTACAATTATTTTCTGGACATCATAGTACATCCCTGAACTCATTTTACAAAAATAGATGCCGGTCGGTACATCAAAATCCAGTGAATATTCCCCGGCAAGTAATGATTCATTAAGCAAAACTTGGTTCAATGTTCCTGCATAATCATATAATTCTATTTGTACCCTGCCGGACAAGCCTACACCAAATTGTACTCCATTTTCTTTATTTATCAAAAAATACTTTTTACCGGTATTATTAACAGAGCGGAGACGTTTACCGCAAAACTCACCCAGGGTGATTATGTTCCCTTTAGTTACTACAGTATCGCATGGTTGTACTTCAGCCGAATCAACCTGTAACTCAATTGCAAAGGTGGTATCCTCGTTATATGGTAAATATGCACTGAAATTAATAATGACATCCCCATTATCCCCGGCGCCGTCAATCGTAAGTTGTCCGTTCGATTCATTTGCATTGGCAATAATTCCGTTTGTGGTATTAATCCGTGGGTCGGATTTCAAAACTAAATTATCATAGTTAAGAAGAACCTTCCACGAAGGAACTCCGACCGGAATATGTAATGATGTTTGTAGCTTTTCTCCCGGAATAACCTCGATTTTTGCCGGATTCAAAGTAAACAGCCTTTCATTGGAAGGGCTTACTTGAACAAGAACAGTATCCTCATCAGAACAACCTGAGGAATTTGTTACACTTAGAATATACATGGTTGTAGCTGTTGCCAATACTTCTGTTTGGCTTGAAATTGGGCTGGATAATCCTGTTGAGGGTCTCCACTGATATGAATTACCGACAATCGGAGGTACGCCAAGTTGTACACTTTTGCCGATACAGGTAGTTCTGTCCTCGCCTGCTTCAGCTATCGGCTGTGGTATAACGGTAACCTTTACTTCCACAGAATCAATGCAAAATCCACTTGAAACAATCACTTTATATGTAGTGGAAGCATTTACAGTGCACACAGGGGAGGCAATTGCAGGATTATCCAAACCCGTACTTGGCGACCAAATATACTTACTTCCACCGCTAGCAAATAATCGTACAGATGTACCCATGCACACAGCAGTATCCTTAGAAGCCGTTGCTTTTAGACTACCGACCGATACCACAACAGTATCCATTGCAGTACATCCTGAGCTGTTTGTAACAGTTAAAATATATTCGGTTTGTATGGCAGGATTTGCTATTGGATTGGATTTTGTAGGGTCATCTAAACCGTCTGAAGGAAGCCATTTGTATGTATAACCAGCTTGGGGTGCTTCCCCAAGAGGAAGGGTTTCACCTTTACAAAGCGATAGATCAGGTCCTGCGTTCGCAACAGGTAGGGGATTAACAGTTACCTTAATAGAAGCGAAGTCCTCACAACTGCCGCTTGACACTCTTACTTTGTAGTCGGTAGTTACAGTTGGCGTCGCGATTGGATTAGGGATTGCAGGGTTGTTAAGTCCCGTACTTGGTGTCCATAAATAATCACTTCCTCCGGAAGCCAGGAGACGAACGGAAGAGCCGATGCAAATGGCAGTATCCTTTGAAACTTTTGCTACTATATTTCCCATAGTTACATTTACGGTATCACGGGAAATACAACCATTTGTATTGACAACTGTCAGTGTATATTCCGTAGTACCATTAGCAGGTTTAACAACCGGATTTGCCTTGGTAACATCATCAAGACCGTAAAATGGCTCCCATACGTATGTATTTCCAGCTTCAGGGGCAATTCCGATTTGAGTTGATTCACCAACACAAACTGTTTTGTCGGGACCTGCATCGGCAACCGGCATAGGTAATACTTTTACATCTTTATATGTTGTATCACTTCCGCTGTCGTTTCTTACAATAAGGCGTACACGAAAAGTCCCTGCTTTTGAGAAATTGACTAAAACACTGCTGTCTGAGCTTGTAGCCGGGGTTCCACCGGCAAACGACCATTCACGTTGGTTCGGTTTATTGGTACTCAAATCGGCGAACATAAATGTTTTGTTTACACAACCGCTATCCGGTTTAATAATAGCGAGTGGCGGGGTACATTCTGCAAGTGGACCTACTGTTGGACCTGTGGTGTTGAAAATATAATCCATGAAATTGGGAAGTCCACGTCTGCAAAGGTTATTTAGTTGAAGACCATTGTTTTTAAAATTGCATTTGTCGCCTTTTAAATTCGGTTTTTCAATCACATCAAGAAAATCTACACCCTCTTTAGCGATATATATTTTACCGTCGGGTGCAATTTGCATTCCACCAATATAACCGTCGTTTGAATTGAGTGCAATAACAGAATTTTGAATTGCAGTTAAAGTGGGGAGTGATATATCAATTTGGTAAACAGAATATTTGGGTGCTATCGAGTTGTTTATGGCAGAAACATACAGTTTTGAATTATCCGGTGAAAAGGATAGACCGTAGCACTCGGATAGTGCCCTTGCATCTACTAAAAACTTATAGTTTGATATCTTCCCGGTTTTTGCATTGAAATCAAAAAGTACAACGTATCCGTCTTTAACATTAGAGACTAATGCGATTTTGGTGCGATCGGGTGAAATCTTCATGCACCCTGCAACATAGGAAGTTATCAACCCATTATATTCGTAAGTAACAGGTACTGGGTCAACACCCGATGAAGATACATGATAGGAGTAAAACTTTCCTTTTATCTTGTCGTGGGTAACAACCCAAAACCCTTTTCCTGTACAATCCAATGTGCCGGTAATTTTTTCTGAAACACCGTAGGTTAGTAATATGTTAGAGGTGATTACAGTAACATTGCCATTGGCTACACTCAACAATGAATAGTAGAGTCCTGTAGAGCTAGAACCCCCGTCGGCTGTCAAATCTGGAACTGTAAAAACGAAATATTGCTGTTTATTACCAGGGTGGGGTACAATTAAAACATTTTGAGTAGAGGAGATACCACCTTTTAATAAGGAATTGGCACCGTTTATTACTTGATGATTCTTATCCCAAATCTTTGTACCGTCGGTATAAAACAGAAGTGTTCCTGTTATAGGATCGGATACAACTGCACACCCCTCTATCGAAAAAAGCTTGCCTCCGCCTAATGGGGAAGATAAGCCACCACTAAACGATAAACCGACACGTTCGCCAAAATACCAATTGGTTGCTTCCTTTTGGGCGAAAATACTCTGCGTGAAAAAGAAAAAGATAAGCAGTATATAAATCTTCATTCGCAATGTAATATGTAGTTCTTTCTTCCGATATTGGTAAGCAAAAAACCGAGTGAAAAAAACTATAGAATCTGCAAAGCAGTACGTTAATAGCTCTAAAAAATAATACGATAGCAACTTTGCTGCAAATTACAAAAAGGTTGTAAACAACACAAGAAAAATAGGAGTTAGAGGGTTCAAGTCGTAATTCTAAGCTAAGTTTATATCAGAACAAGTGTTACGGTGTTATGATTGCAATAATTACCAGGATTGAATGTACCTCTACTCGAATTTCAAATGATTTTACGTAGATTTGCAGTGCTGTCGCTTATTCATTTATCTAATTATCATGCTTTTAAATTCAACTGAATTTACCCGTGCCGAACTAATTGAGCTGTTTGGTGCGGAGAATACCTGTAACCTTCCCGAAAAGACAATCGGTGTTTCTACTGATACCCGAACCCTCCTAAAAGATAATATTTTTATTGCTCTAAAAGGCGAGAATTTTGATGGGCATAACGTACTGGGAGCTGCAAAAGAGAAAGGTGCATCAGTACTCCTTGTAGAAAAGAAATCTGCTGAAAAGTTATCCACAGAAATTGAAAGTTATCCACATATTCTGGTTGAAAGTACGCTTGCAGCACTTGGAATGCTGGGGAAATATCACCGAAACCGCCTCAATCTTAAAATTATAGCAATTGCAGGTGCTGCAGGAAAGACATCAACCAAAGACTTAACGGCACATCTGCTTTCTCAAAAATTCGTGACCCATAAAACAGAGGCTAATTATAATAATCAGATTGGAGTTCCTCTTACATTACTACAACTTACATCCAAACATGAGGCAGCAGTTATTGAAATCGGAACAAACGAACCGGGTGAAATTGAAATTTTAGCCGGAATATGCAACCCATCGCTTGGTGTAATTACAAATATCGGTAAGGAACATCTCGAGAAGTTAATTGATCTGGATGGTGTTGAGCTGGAGGAAACAGCACTTTTTCGCGAACTGTCAAAAAATGGTGGGAAAATACTCATCAATATGGACGATGAGCGTTTGCGTAAATATGCAGATATATACCCTGATGCCTTACAATTTGGAATCGACTACCCGGCATCTATACAGGCAAAAGTACTGTTTAATGAGCAATTGCAGCCGACTCTAACTTTTCCCGGTCTTGCCATAGATGCACAAATGCAAACTGTAGGCTTGGCTGCTGCATATAATGCAATTGCTGCTGCTGCCGTAGGTATTAGTGTCGGGATGACAAACGAAGAAATAGGCATAGGTTTGGAAAGCTTCACTGCTCCCGAAGCACACGGTTATGGAAGAATGAATTTGGAAGTAAATGATAACTATACAATCATAAATGATTGCTATAATGCAAATCCTGAATCGATGCTTATAGCACTTAAAACACTACAACTGTTTCCCACAACAGGGAAAAGAATTGTTGTCCTTGGTGATATGCGCGAATTAGGGGAATCTGCTGCAAGCGAGCATAAAGAAATTATCACAAAAGCAGTTGAAATGGCAGATGTGGTAATAGTACTTGGTGATGAAATGACTGCTGCTGCCGCAAATATACAGTACGTTCATAAAGCTACCACTAAACGTGATTGTGCAGAAATTGTACGGTCGATACTATCCGATGGAGATGTTATTCTGATAAAAGGTTCACGAGGAATGCGGATGGAAGAGGTGATAGCAGAACTTAGAAAC
>CALMMI010000409.1 GCA_937868245.1 uncultured Ignavibacteria bacterium
AAGCTCCTCTAGAAACTATCTTCTGAGTTTCTTTACATTCTTTTCTTTTTTTCTTTTATATACCCAAATAGAACAAGGAATCAATATTGTTCCTGCAAGCCACTGCCAATTATTTCCAATAAATTGTTTTGTGATGTATAAGGGTGAAATTTGTATAAAAATTCTTTCTTCAAAAACAGGGATGTCTCTTGAAGATTCACCCAAGTTTGTAACCTCCTTTATTGTAGCTCGCAATATTATCTCGTGTTCTCCACCTGTTAATGGCTTGACCCACCAATTCCACGTTGTGTTTGTTTTATCATCAACAATCTGTTCTTCAGTATTCAAAGAATTAATTGAAAAATTTGCATTGTTTGCCGGGTCTAATAATACAACTTTAACTTTTGATGAGATATAGATGTTTTTCTTTTTCCTTTTAAACTTTGTAGAATCTAAACCCAAAAAAAGGATGCTATCATTAAGGGCTTTTGTTATGGTGGCACATACTCGGTAGGCACTATCTACATACATAGTATCTTGAATACTATAAGCAAATTTGCTTTTAACTAGCCGATTAACATTAAAAGCCGGAGGGTCAACGTCGTACAAATGATTCACCATAATCTTTTGAGGAGGTTCTGACATAGGAGCGTTAACTACGATTAGCAGGTAGAAAAGCGACAATCCTGCTAAAGTTACAATTAATCCTTTAAAAATTGCATTTCTTGAATTCATAAAGATTGCTCCTTTTCAGCCGTTTGTGGTAAACAAACAATTCTAAAAACAGGGAAACACCTACTATTGCCCCTCAAAAACACAAAGTATCCTGCCCCTCCTGCTTATACTCTGTTTTCTTCAATAGTTCTATATTATAGAGTAGTTAAGAACGATTGCAAAAGTATTCTAATGAATCAAATAAAGCGAAATTGCAGATAAAAACACTGAACAAAAAGGGAATAGTTAGTCCCGAAACTTAGTCCCGAAATTATATGTATCGTTTCGGGAGTTAATTTCGGGACTAACTTTATGCGAGTGTAGTAACTCTTAAAGTTCCCATTGTGACCGAAAAAGGTAGTCCTTTAAGAAATTTTGTAAGGTACTTCAAATTTGAGGAAAAAACCACCAGTTAAATCATAATTGCACTCACTGCTAGTAGGTTTATATTCATAGTAGTGATTTGAATCTACGCCCGATTTCTTATACGTACCCCTCGATTGTGTTTCCGTACCATCTTTATCAAGAAGAAAGAAAAATTCGTTCGGATCAGTTGACTGACTATTATGTTTCAACTCAATAGTTCCACCTTTTGATGTATTAAACCATAATTCCTTAGGAAAGTTGTCTTTATCCAATAATATCTTGTAGCCTACTATGCCACTCATAAATCCTCCAATAAATTAATTAAACAAAATTATTAATATAAACGACTTACGCTTTAAGTTGAGAATTAGGTGATATCCAATGACATGAAGTTTTACTACATTTTTCATTTGTAGAATCGACGTTCGGATGATTAATTGGTATTTGAACATCTCGCCATTTCTTCAAATACACTTGAGGAATATAACTATCAAGAAACTCATTGATTAATTCATACTTCTTATCATTGTTTACCCAATATCTGCTCAAGTGCGGTAAGCCAAGAACATAAGTGTCCCTTCCATCAAGTGTACCTTTAAAACCTTTAATTCTATAGTTTCCTTGATCTGCATCGTATGAAGGTACATCATCTTTCTTGTTGCTATTAAGCTTGCAATGTAAATACTCATAAGGGCTTATGTCGCCATTACCGTAAGCAATGATTAATTTAGGTTGTATAACTTCAAGTATCATCTTGTGAACTTCCCAACATGCATCAGCTTCATTGTGAAAGGCTACATCGTTTTGACTTTTGGTTGTTTTAAAAATTAGGTTAGTACAGCATATATCTTTGATGTCTTTATGCAGTATATTCCTTGTGAAGTTTTTGAGGTTTAATTGCAAAGGCATATTACCGGCTCCTCTTGTACATAACCAAGATTTAGAATATTCGTTGTAGTTTTCATCACAGCAACTTTCAAGTGATTTTCCAATAGTCATCTTTTTAGATGGTTCTGGAGCGTTACATTTAAGCTTCTTTGGCAATGTGTAGTCGTCGTTTCCTCCAGGGTTAAGACCGAGTATATAAAAATCACCTTTTTGAACCGTCTTAAGTGAAGTATAGAGTATTGCACCGTATTCGTCGAGAGGCAACTTACCATTTAAGATTGTGCATACCTTGTCATGAAATTCGTTGTATTCCATAATTTATAGATGACTATGTATATAAGTATTTTGGAAGTTAAAGCGATGCTGCAAGTAAAAAGGGGATTCTGTAATCATGTAAAAGTTTGTCTCGATATTATGTCTCGAAATTAGTATATATAGTTTCGAGACATAATTTCGAGACAAAAATGTAATGAGAGGCAAAATGTATGTAATTTAATTACTACAAAGTTAGAGAAACTTTCAAAGTGCTCAAAACCCAACGCACGATTTCAACGCACGATTTCAACGCACGATTTCAACGCACGATTTAGTAATTAATTTTTGTATCATGTGGTAAATAAACGATAGTGATAATTGATGTATCTTTCCCCCAGCTCCCATAGGAGCGGCATAGTAATAGCAAGCCATTCTTCAAGCCCCCATAGGGGCGAAATATCGGTAGAAAGCGAACACTCCCCACCCCTCTTAAAGTCCCGTAGGGGCGGAATATTGGTTTTGCGTGATGCCGATATTGCATCCCTAATGGGATTTTTGTGTTGAGGCGTGGGATGTTTTCTACCGTAACGTCTGAATCACGGATTCGACGGATTAAAGGATTCCACGGATTTTAGGCACATAGAATCAAAAAAACAGTGCAATCAGTGTAATCAAAAGAATCCGTGATTCAGACAGAATGTTATAACAGGTCGCTCCGCTGGAGCTTTGTCATTTTCGTGGTGATTGTTGCTATTACTATGCCGTCCCTACGGGACTTTAAGAGCGGTGCGGGGTGTTCGTCTTGGGGCGTTGCCCCAAGCTGTAACGTCTGAATCACGGATTCGACGGATTAAAGGATTCCATGGATTATAGCTCCATAAAATCATAAAATCAGTGTAATCTGAGTAATCAAAAAAAATCCGTGATTCATACAGAAGGTACAAACAGGTCGCTCCTACCGGAGCTTGATTCGTATTATATCTCTATGCGGCTTCTTCACCCGTCACCACCGGCAAATGATGCCCTTTATTCTCCATAATAAAGTAAAACCCGCCCACAAGCGACGTTACCAAATACCCAACCCCATGTGTAAGTGTTGCATACGCAAGAGCTTCCGCGCCGTTCATACGGTAGAGTTTCATCATTGCACCCGCTACCAGCGTATGGAAGAAACCAACTCCGCCCGGAGTGGGAAGTATGAAAGCTATCGTGCCGATGATGAATAGGAACGTGGCATCACCAAAATCCAAACCGAGTGATGTGTCGAAACCGAACGCATAGAACGTCATCCACATCGGAATAATATACACAAACCATATTGCGAGGGATTCAAGAATCAAACGGTAGTACTGAGAAGGGGATTTCACGATTTCAAACCCACGTCTGAACGATTCTACAAGTTGGTGGAATCGCAGGTAAATCCGCTGTGAAAAACGCTGGATAGTCTTTTGCAATATCCATTCCGTTAGGCTTGGGTACAGCACAAGCACCAGGATAAAAGCCGATGCAAGTGCTACAATCACACCCATTCCCGTAAGTTGCGAAAGTGTAAAATTCGGGTAGGCAATCGCAATATCATTCCTCATAAAAATAAAAACGCCCGCCGCCATCATGAGCGTTACGGGCATGTCGAATATAAAGCGTTCAAGTATTATCGTTGCCATCACAAGCGAAAACGACACTTTGGCACGTCGGCTATACACAAGCGGACGCAGGAACTCACCACCTTTTGGCAGTACATTGTTAACAGCGTAGCCAACCATCACCGCAGAGAATAGATCGCTTAACTTAGCGTCCTTAATTGTGGGCTTGAGCATCGTTTTCCACCGCAAAGCCCGTAGCCAGTGCGAAAGGATAATAACGGGAATCGTTGCCATTATCCACCAATAGTTCGCCCTTTTGAGAGAAACCATCAGCTCTCCAAACTCGATACCTTTTTGTGCATAATACAGCGAACCGACAACCAACAGGACGCTGATAGTGATTCTAAGTGCAGATTTTGTCTTTGGAGTCATTAAGAACTTATCTTTTGATAAATGATTTGCTGAATGTTGTGCCGTTGTTCAACCGTACAACCATCATGTACATACCTTCCGCGACTGTTGAAATTGGTAGAACCATATCAAATGTTTGTGGGGGAAGGGGAGTAGTTGCTATTGTTTTACCAAGAACATCGTTTATCGTAATTGAACCGCCTGTATGAACCATTTCAGGAATCGTAAGATGGATCAAATCATTTGCAGGGTTTGGAACAAGTTGAAGCGATTCCATATCAACACCGGCACTTTCATTTACACCTTGAATAACGCCCTTAACGCCTTCTTGTCCTATAATCAAAAAGCGGTTAATCGGAGGATTTACCACCACAGTGTTTGCTAATGTTTTGTGAGGCCAGTGTATAACAATAGAGTCGATTTTTGTGTTTTGTCCGATTCCGATAACCTTTTCTATAGGTTGCTGTTGCCCGAAATGTCCTTGTCCGGTCAGAACATCCCGTATTTGCGCCATCCCACCTGAATAGACGGTGATTCTTGCACCGATACAATCATGATTCACTTCCGGAGGTGCAACAAGTTTCACTTCCACACTATTGTTGGAGCGTCCGATATTGTTTCGCAGGAGGGTAAGGCGTGAGATAGGAGTTGAGGAAGTTGGATTTTCTGCCCAACCAATCATCATATCTTCATCGCCATCTAAATCATAGTCGTTGGGACGTGTGATATGGCATGTTGTAAATTTGAGAAGTCCCAAGTCTTCCGTCATATCCGGAAACATGTGAGTAGCAGGATTTTGATGAAACATAAAAAGGCGGTCTTTACCCGGATCGTACACGAGTTCACCATAGGCACAATCTTGCCAACCGTCATTATCGAGATCGAACCAAGCTGCGTCCATATCCCCTAATGCTGATGATTGAGGGTTTTTACGTTGTAAACGCGACATATCCCATTTGAGTTTGTATCCTTTAGCAGCACCTTGATTAACAGTAATGGTTGAATGTCCTTCACCGAAATCGACACCACCATGAACCAATGCTTGAAGCAGGTCAATGTCTCCATCGTTATCAAAATCAGCAGGAACTACAGCCCATTGGCATAAATCTCTCACAATTTGATTACCGTTTTGGTCGTATTCTACATTCCCCTTCGCAAACTGGGATGTATATCCTACTGTAGAAGCTACATCGGTAAAAGTACCATCCTTGTTATTCTTCCAAAGACTTCCACCGCTTCTGCAATATGCAGATGTTAGAATATCGGGCCAGCCATCGCTATTCCAATCCATAGCAGTTACGCCATACATAGGGAATTCTACACCTGCGATACCTGTTTGCTTTGAAACGTTAACAAATGTACCGTCACCTTTGCCTTTGAGCAGATAATCGGGCATGAATCCAAGATTGTTTCCTTGAGTGTAATTTAGGTTCTTATCCTTGAACCATGTTGCGATATATAAATCTAAAATTCCGTCAAGGTCGTAATCTAAAAAGGTTAATCCTGCACAATTGAGCAGACCGAGTTCGTGGAGTCCGTTGTTTTTAACAAGATTGAAATGTCCTTTGCCATCGCCGAGCATCACTTCGCATCGGTCATCGGGGAACTTGAAGTTTTCAAGTCTATCGTAATAAGGTCCTGTTACGAGGTCGATATTGCCGTCGTTGTTTAAGTCTGCCATGAGTGCAATGTCGATTACACGGCTACTGTCCGGAATAGTAGGATGTACCCACACACCGGATTGCTCTGTAACATCCACGAAAACCCTGTCGCCTTTAAATGTGGAATTTGGGTCTTGTTGGTTGAGATAGATTTTCATGTTGCGGTCGCGTGTGGAGATATGCGAGCTGAGTTCAACTTGAACGAACATATCTGGATAGTTATCGTTATTAATATCCACCATATTTACGCGCGCACCTTTTAAACCGGATACTTTAGTAGCTGCCGATACATCGGTAACCCAAGTCTTATCCTGTGCGGCAAGTTGTGCCGAACTACCGATAAGTATAAATGATACAAACAATCCACCAAACAAAGAAGCAATTTTCATAATATCCTCACTCAAAAAAGTAAATGCAGACAAGAATTCCGTTTGATTTTTAATAGATGCAATATATGGAAATACAAGGACTTTTGAACCTCAATTTATAGCTGTTTTCGTAAAATAATCTTATGGGGACTTCATCGCAGGGCATCACCATTAAGTTATACCATTTCCTTCAACACGCCGTACCGTAAGCCCTTCACACTTACCGTACATTTCAGCTGTTCGGTATAGCGCAGAAATTCATGAAGAATAAGGGTGCCTGCTGGAAGAATATCCGCACGTCCCGGATGCACTCCAGGCATTGAAATCAGTTCGTCGAAAGTAGAATCGGCAAGCTGGCGGAGCAGTATATGCACGCTTAAAGTGCTTAAAGGGTAATTATGGATTTTGGCAGCATCAAATTGTTCAAGTCCCAAACAAACAGCTGCAAGGGTAGTGGGAGTACCTGCAACTACTCTAAGCGGGTAAAACAACTCCTTGTCAATTGTATGGATTGCCTCCCGTACCTCGTCAAATGCAGCTTGCACTTGCGAGGTTGTTGGTGGTAGGTTGCGGAAGTACTTTTCGGTTAACCGTACTGCACCTATATCCAAGCTTGTACGGAACGTGATTTCCTGGTTTCTGCCGCTGATAATTTCGGTGCTGCCACCGCCAATATCAAGAACGGTTGTCGGTTCATCGTTTTCTACGGTACCGATAAAACAAAGCCGTGCTTCTTCATCTCCGGTAATTACTTCAACAGGACATCCGAGTGCAGATTCAAACTCCTTACATACTTCATCACGGTTTTGAGCATCACGCAAACAACTTGTACCTACTGCCCGGATTCGATGCACATCCAGTTCATCTAAGCGTTCTTTATATCTTTTGAGAATTTCCACTGCACGTTTTACAGCTTCCGGCTGAATTGTTTTGGATGCATCCACATCCTGCCCAAGCCGTGCGATTGAATGAGTGTCTGCAAGGATAGTCATTCCATCTGCTGATACATCTGCTATGGTCATCAAGAGGGTATTCGTACCAATATCTATCGATGCTATTCTATGATTTTTCATAAGAATCTACAGTGTAGTAAAACGAATTGCTGCCCATTCATTCTCCAATTCGGTGTGAATGTGCTTGAATGAAACAGCTTCCGCAGCTGATATTATTTCGTCAACGTCGTACTTCAAAATTCCCGAAACAATTAATGTTCCTTCTGGGGATTTGAGAGCTTGATAGAATTTAGGGAAATTAGGAATAAGCAAATTTCTATAGAGGTTGGCACAGATACCGTCTGATTTTGGCAATTCAACGGTGAACACATCTTCCTGTGAGCACTCGATTTGATTGTCGGTTGTATTAAGTGTTATGTTTTCTTTAGAATTTTCTACCGACCATTCATCATTATCAAACGCAAAACAATATGCAGCTCCAAGCTTAGCCGAGAGAATTGCGAGTACTCCTGTACCAGTACCGGCATCAATCCACCGTGAATCGGGTGTTACGGTTTCTTCGAGCATTCTGCACACCATTCGTGTGGTAGGGTGGTAGCCTGTTCCGAACGACATTTTCGGATTTATCAAAATGACTATAGGTTGCTGAACATCAGTTGCTTTCCAGGTAGGAGAGATTGCCACACGACTGCTAACAATTACCGGTTCAAGTGATTCTTCCCATTCTGCATTCCAATTTTTATCATCAATAACTTCTTCTAAAAGGATTTTTGCTTCGATTTCATATACACCAAGCCGTTCAAGAAGGGAAGTAGCAAATTCGGGAGTATAATCAATTGCATTAAATGTAACGACTATTTCATCCATCCGTTCTTCAATTCCCACAAACGGGAAATCGGCAAGTGCTGAGTACGATAGGTCGAATTGTTCTTCGGGAATAGCTATATGTAGATTTACAAATTGTTTTTTGAGCATAGGTTGGGATTGATTTGGGTTGATGGTTTAAGTATGTTATTTACAATTTATGATACTCGCGAAAGCTACCTGTGAAATAATGCAATGTCATTAAAATAAAATACTTAAGCCTGTCATTCAGAAGGAGTCTTCGACTGAAGAATCTCAGTTTAGACTGCTCCTGAGCATTAATATTCCATTGTTATCGATGATTTAAGCTGTTTCTCATTCTTACGTTTTTTAATTCTCGAGAACCCACTAAACTGAGATTCTTCGGTCTAAGAAGCCCTCTGAATAACTCGCAGAACTAAAGATGTCTGTTTAGTAAATTATTCACACCTGTCATCCTGAACTCGATTCAGGATCTCCGTTGCTGTTTGGTCGAACGGATTGGGATGTAATATTTCGACCTACTATCTGAGATGCTGAATCAAGTTCAGAATGACAGCATGGGGTAATACCATCGTTCAATAAACCTTGCATTTAATACGTAAGCACATATTCCAATAAACATTGCCCCACACAACCGAGTGTTTCAGCCGATATGTTTTCTATCGTGTCGTGAGTGGTATGCCAGTATTTGCGTCGAGGATTCGTAACGTTTTGCCCTACAAGATTCACATCAATAATATCAATGGACGGAATACCCGCTTGAATAAGCATATCATGATCGTCGCTCACTCCACTACCGTTTTCAGGAATGAAATACTTGCAATTCCGCCTGGAGGCAATATCCCATATTTTGCGCATGGCTTCGGGATTGGCCTGCATTGAACCGGGTTCAAAACGTAGTTCGGCTTCCTTATCTCCAATTAAATCAAGCAAGATTGCTCCGCTTGGTTTCGCAAAAGGAAGGTTGCCTGCGTAGTGCCTTGCACCAATGAAATAATTTGTAAGGTCATGTTCATACCCATAATCTTCACCGTCGAAAAGAACTACATCCACTCCTATAGAGGGGTGGGTAGTTTTAAGGATTCTTGTTATTTCTAAAAGCACTGCCACACCACTTGCACCGTCGTTTGCTGCAGGACATCCTTTGGAAGTGTCGGCGGGATTTGGGTCTTGGTCGGAGCGTGGACGGCTGTCCCAATGTCCACAAATTAAAATCCGGTTTGTTGATTTAGGATTGAAAGCAGCAACAATATTTGAAAATAAAATAGGTTTCCCATATATTTCTGCTTTGAATGATTGAAGGAATGCTGTATCAGCGTACATTTTGACTGTTGACAGTAAAAAATCCCTGCAAGAAGCATGTGCAGGGCTGCCGGGAACACGAGCTCCAAAACTTAATTGTTTTTCAACCAATTTATATGCAGCTTGTGCGTCAAATTGTGGAAGAGTATCTTTTGTTTCGATAATAGCTTGTGTAGTCTTTGGTTCTTCTTTGATTGTTTCATGCTTTTCAGATGGACATCCGAAAAGAAAAAAAGAACAAGTTATTATGAATAGTCCATAAAACCGAAAGTTTGGAATTGTTTTTGTGGAGTGCATGGGGTTCAAAATAATGGAGTGCGACACGAAACTAATTGCAAATTAGGGGAATTTTTATGGAGCAGCAAATTTTACTTAAAAAATTAGAGAAAATTGAGCTTTTAGTAATGGATGTTGACGGTACGCTTACAGACAGTGCAATGTATTTCTCACGGAATGGCGAGGAACTCAAACGTTTTTCAACCCGTGACGGAATGGGAATAAACCTGCTTCATTTGGCAGGGATTCAAACGGCAATACTTACAAGCGAACTATCGGAAATTGTAACGGCACGGGCTAAGAAGTTAGGGATCAAACATGTAGTTCTGGGTAGTAAAAACAAGAAATATGCCCTTACGGAACTTGGCGTTAAGTTAGGAATGACATTTCAAAAGATAGCATATATCGGTGATGATGTAAATGATATTCCGCCTATTAAGCTTGCAGGTGTATCAGCCTGTCCGGCAGATTCAGTACCGCTTGTAAAAGAAGTAGCTGATTATATATGCGTAGCAAACGGTGGAAACGGGGCGGTTCGGGAGTTTGCTGAAATGATACTTACGGCGCAAAACAAGCCGATTGTTGTACCGGAGGATAATTGGTAGGGTGGGGAGTAGATGCTGTTACGTTGTATATCCTTAGGTTGTGGATACTTCTTCAATTGACATCTATTAATTTGCGGGTCATTCAGAGGGCTTCTTAGCCCGAAGAATCTCAGTTTAGTGGATACCCGAGAATTAAAAAACGTAAGAATTGGAAACAACTTAAATCAAACAACTATAGAGTATTAATTCTCTTGAGTGGATTAAACTGAGATTCTTCAGTCGAGGACTCCATCTGAATGACAAGCCTAACTTTTTTGTCATTGTGTTATTTTACAGCCGACTATGCAGTTATTATTAACTGCGCAAAATCTAAATTACGAATCACAGAATCATTTTTTTTATATATTTAATTGGAGGTTTCAATGGAAAATCATAATGACGGTTCATATATGAAGGGCTTTTTATTAGGAGCACTTATCGGTGGAGCAGGTTGAAGGTGTATTGTATAGATATTTTATATTGAATATATATTCCAAAATAGATATAACTAAAAAATACAGAAACATCTAAATAATCAATATGTTAGAATCGGTATATAACAACTTCGATTAATCGAGATAACTTGCATCGTAAATTAATAAAAGTAATTTTAAAATAGCTAACAGCGATTAGCTATCAGCTTCTTAAAAAAGGATAAATCATGGTCGCAGGAGATTATAATATAACTGTCCAACAGGGTGTGAAATACGAGCTGGTCATCTCAGATATTGAAGACGAGGATATGACAGATGCTACCGCTCTATCGTGGACTGCCCAAGTAAGAAATTCAGGTGATGATGCGGTACTTTTTTCTCCTACTGTTACAGCACCCCTTACCAATCAGCTTAAACTGAGTTTGACTGCAAATCAAACCGCTTCATTGAGCGTAAAAGGTACGTATATATATGATATAGTGGATTCTACAAAAACATTCGCCTATCTGAAAGGTTCGGTAGTTGTTGAACGGGGGAGGATTTTATGAGTGAAATGACTGTTCAACCGAAGATTGTAAAAGTAAATCCAACTGATGACGGTGTATCTGTAGCTGCTGTTAGGAAAAATGTAGTTGTTAACCCGCAGAAGGGAACAGTGATTTATAATGTTCTTGGAGGTGGAGCTACAACTGTTGTTGCAGCAGAGAATTTAGGGGGTCATAGAATAGTGACGGTGGAGGGGTATTATGCAAGCAAGGATAATTTATCAGATAAATTTAAAATATTGGGAATGACCACAGGAGCAGTAGTTTCGGGTGATGATGCATCAATAATTACACACGGTTTTATAACAGAATCAAGTTGGAATTGGACAGTGGGGAATCCAATTTTCCTGGATGCAAACGGACTGTTAACGCAAACACCTCCTATCGGAGGATTTAGAATGATAATCGGCATACCGCAAACAAGCACCAGTATGTTTGTGGATATTTCAGAACCTATAATAATTATTTGAAATGGCAACGAAAAAATATCTTAAAAATAACAACGGCGTTGTTACTGAGGAAGCATCGGTGGATTCTAGCGCGGGAGCTGGGGATGCCGGTAAGATTGTGGCACTTAATACAAGCGGGGTGCTTGGCTCTACAATCGTCAATTCAGTGACAAGTTCGGCGGGTTCAGGCGACACAGGAAAGGTGGTAGCATTAGACGGTAGCGGCAAAATTGACACAACGATGATGCCGACAGGAGTTGGAGCTGATACAGCAAGTATTACTGCAAGTGAAGCGTTATCGGCAGGTGACTTGGTAAATATTCATGATTCGAGTGGAGCGAAAGCTCGCAAAGCGGATGCAACCACAAGCGGTAAGGAAGCGCATGGTTTTGTACTTTCGAGTGTCTCGAACGGAGCGAGTGCCACAGTGTATTTTGAAGGTTCTAATACATCTGTCACATCATTAACACCGGGAGTGTATTATTTATCCACAACAGCAGGCGGTGTAACGGCAACAGCTCCAAGCAGTTCGGGCAATGTTGTTCAGCGAGTAGGATTTGCAACCTCTGCAACTGCATTAAATTTCCAGAGTCAAACACCAATTGTATTAGCATAATGGCAGAGAGAAAACCACTGGTGAATGTAAGCGGTGCATTGAGGGAATTGCCTTCAGGTGATACTATTCAAGCAAATGCCACTTCGTATTCTGTTACACAAACCTCTCATGGGTTTGCTGTAGGAGATGTTATCCGTTCATCGGGCACTGCGAATACATATTCAAAGGCAAAAGCAGATACTGCGGCAAACGCTGAAATAGTTGGAGTGGTAACTGCTGTACAGGATTCAAGCAGCTTTACGTTTACTTCTTTTGGTGTGATTACGACCGGCGTTCCATCCGGTACAGCGGCGGATGTTTTCTTTTTGGATCCTTCAACGGCTGGTGCGATTACTACCACTGACCCGATGGTTACGGGAACAGTAGGAACGGTATCAAAGCCTGTATTACTATTATTGGAATCATCATCGAAAGCGTTAGTTGTTCAGATGCGCGGGGCGGTAGTTACATCCCAGATAAACGGGTGGACATATGTTATTTTACCTTCGGATGTAACGAATAATAATTCAACAGCGAATAGCATCGCTGATGTTACAGGATTAAGTTTTAGTGTTGTAAGTGGAAGCATGTATGAGTTTGAGTTTTTTATTATATATACAGCGGCAGCATTAGCAACCGGCAGTAGGTGGAGTATAAACGGTCCATCTACAACGTTTCTGCATTATCAATCTGACTATACGTTGACCTCCACATCACAAACCACAATCAGAGGCAACACTACCTATGATTCACCATCTTCGTGCAATGTTTCCAGCGCAACAACTGCCAGCAATACTGCAACAATTAAAGGGGTTATAAAACCATCAGCAAACGGGACGCTTATTGCACGATTTGCGAGTGAAGTTTCGAGCAGTGCAATAGTAGCTAAGGGTGGAATCAGTTTTGTCAAATACAGGATAGTACCATAATGAGCAATACGGCAACAAATACACCCGGGGCATATCCAGGTGGGAGTTCAGGTCAGATTCAGTATAATAATGCAGGAGCTTTTGGAGCAGTTACCGGCACCACTTCTGACGGAACGAATATAACAGGTATGTCAATTAAGTCGAGTTTTGATTTAAAAGGGAGCGCATCGGGATCAATAACCATTAGTGGTGGGAGCGCAGTGACGAGCCATTCACTTATTCTCCCGTCAGCAATCGGAAGTGCAGGGCAAGTGTTAGGGATTAGTAATGCAGGAACAGGGCAATTGATGTGGGCTGATTCTCAAAGTCCCGGTTTGACAGGTTCATTACACACAAGCAGTCCAAATAACACAGTAAATGCTTCACGGCTTATTGCATCAGGTGGAACTACTAATCAAGATGCTGTTATTAGTGCGAAGGGTTCAGGGGCATTTCAATTGCAAGTTGCAGATGGAACAGCTACAGGGGGAAATAAAAGAGGGTTCTATGCTATAGATTTACAATTATCAAGATCATTAGCAACTCATATTGCTTCTGGCCACAGTTCCTTCACAGCAGGGTATGATAATGCATCGTTGGCAAGTGGTAGTGTAGCAGTGGGATGGCTAAACACTTCATCTTCAAATTACTCTGTATCAATGGGATATAACAATACAACTGGGCCAACTGGATACTCCTCGGTCGCAATTGGTTATAATAATACAGCCTACAACTCAGCTACTGTTGCGATTGGTAGTTTGAATATAGCAAGCGGCGTATATTCAGTTGCAATAGGATACAATAGTACTTCAAACAATACATGTTCAGTTGCTATTGGCAACTCAACAACAGCTAGCGGAGGATCCTCTGTTGCCCTTGGACATCAATCAAACGCTTCACTTTGGGGACAGGTTGCGATACAAGGGGATTATTTTGCAGGGTCAGGTAAATCACAACAGTTTCTTATCAATTGTAGTGGTACTACTACTAATTCTACTCCTAAGGAATTATTTCTAGATGGTGGTAGTTCACAAAGATTAACTGTACCTAATAACACGAGCTATGTGTTCACAATCTTAATTAATGGACATAGAACAGATGATGTTGATGCAGCTGCATATCAATTTCTTGGTATGATTTCGAATAGAGCAGGTGCTACAGCTATTGTAGGTTCTGTTACGAAAAATGTTGTTGCTGAAACAGATTCATCTTGGGATGCGGACGTTACTGCGGATAATACGAACGACGCTCTTGTAATTACAGTAACAGGTGCTACTGGAAAAAACATTTCGTGGGAGGCTGCGTTTTGGGTTGCTCAAGTTTCGTCATAGTCCTATTTTTAATAAATAAACCCTAAAAACTATCTATAAATATTTTACCTGTATTTAGTAATATTGTGTACAAAAAATCCCAAAAGCAATTAAACCTAAATATCACCATAACAAACCTTCTTAAACTAATTACTGGTTTTGAACTTGAAGAGGAAAAAATATTTCGTGATAAAGATGGTACTATCACCAAAGAATCAATTATCGTTCGATATCCACCAAATCTTGCTGCTATAAAATATTATTTAGATAGCCAAGGGAAAGAACTTGGTTTTGGGAAAGTTGAAAAAATAAAAGAAAAACGTAAAAAAATTCAACCTCCTAATTTCACATTTATTGTGGAGGATATGAGCAATGGGGGAAATGAAGCTTTCACAAAAGCAGATTAATGCAGTAATAAATGAAAATAACGAGGTGTTTTATATAGCGGGTATCGGAAGTGGAAAATCATTTGTTTTGGGTGTTTTTATTGCGAATGAAGCCCGTCTTATCAGTAGTCTGGGGCTAATCACAGCTCCGGTAACCGACACACTAAACAACAGCACCCTGCCCGAACTTAAAAACGTATGGTCGGAATTAGGATTGTTAGAAGATGTGCATTACATCATCGGGAAAGCACCGCCTGATGAATGGGCTATTAAAAGTTATTCAAGAATAAATACGAATATACTCACGTGGCGATGGGGCTCATACACTATCCTGGATGGTTCTGATAACTTTAACAAACATAGAGGATTAGAGCTCGACTATATAGCAGCAGATGAATTTCGCGACATAAAAAAAGGTGCTTGGCAAATGTACCGCGGTCGTATGAGAGGGAAAGCGAAAAAAGCAATAAATGGTAAATATCGCATGCTTGCAGTCACCACTCCTCCCGATGACCCGGCTAAAATTGAAAATCTAGTTAATGATAACGTCCATGTGATTTATGGAAGTTCATTTGATAATGCAAAGAATTTACCTAAAGGATATTTGGAAGGATTAAAGTATAGTTACGACGAAATAACCTACCGTCGTGAAGTGCTTGGGGAATTAATTCATACTGGAGGTTTACGAGCCTACCATTCTTTCTCTGATGAAAATATAATTAAACAGGATTTTATTCCTAATGCTCCTACTGTAATGTGCTGGGATTTTAATGCAAGTCCCAAAAAACCGATGAGTACCGGATTAATTCAGGAAATAAAAGGGAAATATTACCTCACCAAAGAATTTATTTTCAAAAATTCAAACACTGATGAACAATGCCAAAAAATATTGGAATTCTTTCAAAAAAGCAATTTTACTGGTAATCTCACAATTACCGGTGATTATTCAGGACACCGTAAGGAATCGAATGCTACCCGTAGCGATTACGCTATTATCGAGCATTATTTTTCTTGTTATCCCGATTATCGACTTAAAACGCGCCCCACGCTTTCCATTCGCGACAGAGTCGCCTC
>CALMMI010000410.1 GCA_937868245.1 uncultured Ignavibacteria bacterium
ACATATCAATTACATAAATAATAGCTGCAACATCTGTCACTACGAATATTAAAAAGATTGGGAGCAGAAAAGTTACAGATTCTTTTACTCCACGCAAATTTAAAATTATTAACAGCCCTACTCCGAATGTCCCGACTATAAGTTTATAGGGTGCCCAATGGACGGGCAAGAAGCTAAAAACGGCATCCACCCCGCTTGCTATGGATATAGTAATTGTAAGAACATAATCAATAAGCAACGAACAACCTGCAACCATCCCGATGTTTGGCGACAGGAGTTTGCTTGCTACCAAATATCCCCCTCCACCCGTTGGGAACAATTCAATAATCTGAGAATAACTGGCGCTGATAATAAAAATAGTTATTGCAGTTCCAAGTGCAATAAATAAAGAAAGGTAAGGATAATGAGCAAGTGCACGGAATGCTTCTTCAGGTCCATAGCATGAGGAGGATAATCCATCTGCTCCCAGACCCACCCATGCAAAGAAAGCAACAAGGGTTAACTGATGAAAAACGGACTTGTCGTGAACACTTTTCCCTTTACCGATAACGAGATTTTTAAGGCTTTTGAAAGTAGCTGGCACTGTATATAATTACAAAAAGAAACAAATTTCAGTTCAAACTTATGGACTTCAAAATTCACACGCAAGGAAATGATTGAAATTCTACGGTAATAGACAGGAAAATTAAGCCTCACCAAGTAATTTTGAAGGTTTGATTTTATATCTTTTATGTAATTTGAACCTTTCAGAAACTATTTTCTCAATATAGTTTGCTGCTTCCTCCACTGAATCGGTAAGAAGTACCAAATCTAAATCCGACCGGTCTATCGTGCCGGCATCTGCCATTGCTGAAAGCATGTTTTTAAGAGGGGTATAGAACTCAATTCCCATCAATACGACTGGGAAATCCTTTATTTTTTTAGTTTGAATAAGTGTTAGCGTCTCGAATAGTTCATCCATTGTGCCCACACCACCGGGCATTACAACAAAACCATAAGAGTATTTGAACAGCAGATATTTTCTCACAAAAAAATAGTTGAACGACACCCATTTGTCCATATAAGGGTTAGGTGTGTTTTCAAGAGGCAGGATAATTGTAGCCCCTACTGATTGTCCGCCTCCTTCTCTCGCTCCTCGATTTGCAGCTTCCATGATTCCCGGTCCTCCACCTGTCATCACTGCGAATTTCTTTTTTACCAATGCCTTCCCTACTTCTTGTGTCAGTTTGTAATATTTATGGTCTTCCTTAAAACGTGCTGAACCAAACACAGTTATGCAGGGTCCGATAAAATGCAAAACTCTAAATCCTTGGAAAAATTCCCACATAACCTTAAATAGAAAAACAAGCTCACTGATTCTGGATTTACTACCCTCCAAATAATAGCTGTCATCCGATAGGGTTTCAGGCATTTGATTGCTTTGTTCGTGGTGTATTTCATCAACCATTGTATATTCCTTTATTGAGATGCAGTGAACATTGATATTTTATAAAAGTATAATTTGCATCACAATTTACCCAATATTCAAATAATAAAAAAGATTTTAGGATTCAATTGAGCTTAGTTTTTCAAAGATGATTCATATCTTAATCTATGCCTTCAACCATTAATGCATTCAATTTCAAATTATAAGAAGTACTTTATATTACAGTTTCATCTTTTAACTTTTTGCATATTCTTAAAGAAAAGTTTTCCACTACAATAGTTTTTGACCATAAAATTGTATTTTTGTGAAAAAGCTATGCAACTATTATTTTCAGACAATTTATGGATGTCCTCCTCTCATCATCAGAAGGTACTGTTGCCCGAATAACCCTTAATCGTCCTGAAAAACGTAATGCACTTAACTCTGAATTACTACTTGCTTTACGGCAAGAGTTTGCACGGTTGAAAACAGATTCTTCGATAAAGGTTATTATTCTTGAAGCAAATGGCAAAGCATTTTGTGCCGGGGCGGATTTAGCATATCTTCGTGAAGTATCGAAATTTTCAGCAATGGAAAATCTGGCTGATTCCCAGCTGTTGCAAGAAACCTTTCACGAGATTTACACATCGCCCAAACCGGTGATTGCTAAAGTTCATGGGGCTGCTATTGCAGGAGGGTGCGGATTGGCAAGTGTTTGTGATATTGTAATTGCCGCAAAAAAAGGTGGTAAGTTTGGCTATTCGGAAGTTAAAATTGGATTTATC
>CALMMI010000411.1 GCA_937868245.1 uncultured Ignavibacteria bacterium
CATTTCGAGTGATTCACCATAGTACTCCAATGCACGAGTATATTCATAATATGAATAGAATACATTTCCGATATTACTCAAGTTTCTTGCAATATCGATTTTACTTCCCAATTCTTCAAAAATTAACAATGCTGAATTGTAATATTCTAAAGCTAGCGGATTTTCACCCATAGAAGAATATACATTTCCCATATTCCCAAGATTGATCGCAATACTTGGTTTGCTTCGGAGTTCCTCGAAAATTTTGAGAGCTTCTGTATAGAACTCCAGTGCACGGGAATAATCATCAAGTGAGTTATAGATATTTCCTATATTTCCAAAATTTCTTCCGATTCCCTCATTTGCACCTAATTCTTCATAAATAGCGAGGGCTCTATAATGAAACTCTAATGCTCGCGGATAGTCTGAGAACGCATTATAAACACTTCCGATATTACCCAGGTTATTGGCAATCCCCGCTTTGTCTCCAAGTTCTTCATACGTGGCAAGTGCACTGTGGTAATACTGTAATGCACGTGGATAATCTGAAAGTGAAAGGTATATGTTTCCGATATTACCAAGATTAGCTGCAATGCCGTATTGTCTTCCGTTTTCTTCGTTCAATGCAAGTGATTTGAAGTAGAATTGCAGTGCATTTGAGTAATCTGACAAAGAATTATAAACCATTCCGATATTACCGATAACATTTGCAATCCATTCCTTGTTCTCAAGTAATTCAAACAGTGTAAGAGACCTTTTAAAGTTTTGCAAAGCTCTTTCGCAATCGTTTTGATCTTTGGATATAATACCCAATATGTTAAATGCCCTACCTTCTTGGTATGTATTCCCGGTTTCAACAGCTATCGAAAGTGCTTTTCCCACGGTAATAACAGCATCTTCAAACTGCGAAGCATGATTCTGCTCCCAGGCAAGATAGTTTAACGCATCTGCTTTTGCATTACTTGTTTCAGCTTTTTCTATTAACTCTAGTAGTTCGGATAGTTTTTCTTGTATCATTTCAATTTCTTGATAAAAAGTATGTTTTCATTGTACCTTCGTCTTTTTGATTAACCGCATTCTTGCACTCATTTCTCTCTAAAAATACAACAGCTACTTTTGCTTTTCAAAAAAACACAAAGTAGCTGTCGTTTACAACGCTTAAATCCTTAATTATATTACCTGATATACATCCATTGCCTTTGCTTTTGCATATTCTACAAAGTCTGTTTCTGTAAGCGGTTTTCCTGTAATTCGTTTGATAATTTCAGCAGGTTTTTGACTTCTTCCGTATTGATGGATATTCTCTCGTAGCCATTCGCGTATTGGCATCAAATCGCCATTTGCGATTTTAGCACGTACATCGGGCATTTGCTGCTGAAGAACATTCCATTCCATTGCTGCATAAAGTTTGCCGAGTGTATATCCCGGGAAATATCCGAAGCCGCCGAATGACCAATGTATATCTTGCAAACAACCTTCTGAATCATTAGCCGGAACCTGCCCAAGGTTTTGGCGCATCTTTTCATTCCAGATTTCGGGTATATCTTTTAGGTCAATTGTTTGGTTTATCATTTCCCGCTCAAGCTCATAACGAAGGATGATGTGCATGTTATAAGTAACTTCATCCGCTTCCGTACGGATAAGCGATGGCTTGATAGTGTTCACTGCCCTGTAATAATCTCTCGGTGTATATTTTGCAACCGATTCACCGAAGATCTCCTTAAATTTAGGGAGCGCAAAAGTCCAGAACTCTTCAGTTCTTGTAATAATTGTTTCCCATAATAAAGACTGTGATTCATGCATACCGATTGACGCACCGTCTGCAGCAAATGTCCGTGCATATTTTTTAGCAAAACCTTGCTCATAAAGCCCATGCCCAGTTTCATGAATCACTCCGTAAAGACAGGAATGAAGATCATTCTCGTTGATTCTTGTAGTGAGCCGTACATCATACTGTGAAAACGATGTACAAAATGGATGTGTTGATAAATCAATACGTCCATTATTGAAATCAAACCCCATTTTTCCTGAAATATATTTCGAAAATTCCATCTGTTTCTCTTTTGAGAAATTCCCTTGCATCGGAGCATCCGTTACTTTATCCAGATTCGGAGCGAGTGCAGACAGAATTTCTGCTGTAGCAGTGCGTAAATTGTCGAAGACAGGGTTTAACTGGGCTACAGTCATTCCGGGCTCAAACAGGTTAAGCAG
>CALMMI010000412.1 GCA_937868245.1 uncultured Ignavibacteria bacterium
GACACTCCGGACTACAAGCAGGAAACGCACCGTCTTGCAGCGTTTATCAATGATAAACGGGCGTACGGAGGATGACACTCCGGACTACAAGCAGGAAACGCACCGTCTTGCAGCGTTTATCAATGATATTTCCAACAACAACGGAAGTATTCTTATTCCATCGTTTGCACTCGGTAAAACTCAGGAAATATTAGCTGTTCTTTACAACTTAATGAGAAAGAGTGCAATTCCTACATTGCCGATTTATTCAGGTGGTATTTCAAAAAAACTTTCTAATATATATGACCGTTACTGCTACGATGGAGGGCGGGTAGATAAGGGGTTCGAGGTGGCTGATATTCCGCAGATTCCGATTGATCATGAGGAACTCATGACCGGGTCATATTTCAAGTCACCTGCAATCGTAGTAGCCTCAAGTGGTATGATGAATGCCGGGACAACATCCTACAAACTGGCAATGAAATGGATGCAAAGGACAAATTTCGGAATAGCATTTATTGGCTATCAAGATGATGAAACCCCGGGGTATGCCCTACTCCACTCCGAGCTAAAAAAGAATTTTCAATTTGGCGGACAGGCAATGCAACGGAAATGCCATATCGGAAAATTCCGTTTTTCAGCACACGCTAAACGATCTGATATACTTGATTTTATTCTTAACGCCGCCCCAAAACAACTCTATCTTGTACATGGTGATGATGATGCATGTTCATCACTTGCATTGGCAGTAATGGAGCATTTGCCGCAAACGAAGGTTATTATTCCGATACTGGGGAAACGCTATCAATTGAGTGTGTGAAGTGTCTTGGGGCGATGCCCCAAGTTGTGGTGTTAAAGCCCGCTGGGCTTACCAATTCTCTTCATAATTGATATTGTTTTTAGGCTGAAAGCCTTACACACCATAGCTTGGGGCATCGCCCCAAGAAAAATGTATCAATTCGTAAAGTATCGATTCATACACATGGAAATTTAAAGTATCCCTCTAATCAACTCCCCAGCCTTCCTACCCCACGCATCCCAATTATATTTCTCATCAAACTGCTGCCTGGTTTGCAAAACTAACTGTTTGTACTCATCTGTGTTTTTCCATATCCTTTCAATCACATCCGCATATTCCTCTGCACTTGCCGATGGGGTAAGAGCATACCCGTTAATACCATTATGGACAATCTCCGTTACACCACCTGTACTGGTAGCAATCGAGGGTACTCCGTAAGCACCTGCCTCACAAAACACAATTCCATAAGCTTCCTGACGTGTTGGCAGGATGAAAAAGCTAGAATCAAGAAACAAATCTGCAAACATCTTCTTTTCTTGAGGAACATTCTTGTTCAAGAATGGAATTATGGTGAGGTTCTTATGACGGAACTGAGAAGGAGGTGTACATCCACAAACAGTCAAGGTAGTATTTACTGAGCGTTTCAAAAGGGCAAGCATAGTTTCAAATGCAAATTGTCCGCCTTTACGTTCCCAATCCACACCTACAAAAAGCAAATTACAAACATCTCCTTGCTTTTTGGTCTTAATTACCGACTCCATTGGAATATCTTCATCGTCAATATTAGCACCGAATGGAACACATTCAATCTTTGTATTTGGAAGCTTGTATTGTGTTCGTGCAGAATTTGCTGCCCACTCGGATGAATATAAGAGTAAACGCGATTTAGCAAGGGTCATTTGCTCTATCTTGTGGTGTACACGACGGGAATTGACTGTTAGACGTGAATATTCGGGGTAATACTCTTGAGCTAAATACGAGGTAATATCATTAATACACACAATTGGTGTTTTCGTTTCAATTAAACTAAGTTCTGTGGATGATGCCACTCCTACAATAACATCAAATTTTCCTTCATCAATTTTGGGTTGAAAAAATTTTGCAAATTTCCGTGCAAGTGAGAAATTATGAACAAAATTGAAATGTTTAGAGGTTAGTTTTTGAAGAATTTTATTGCCAACCTTTCCCCAAAACATTGGATCACCCTTCACAGGTCCAAGATGTGTTACTTTGCCGCAATTTTTTTCCAGTTGTTTGCCAATATAATAGGAAGAACCTGACCAAGCTTGTTTGTTTTGGGTATCACCTGACGATAAAAATCCAATGTTCATTAGCACTTACCCGCTTAAAA
>CALMMI010000413.1 GCA_937868245.1 uncultured Ignavibacteria bacterium
CTCCCTTACGGGTTTTTATTACTTTTCTTTGATTGATCGCTAACCAGCAAATCTACATTATAATAGCGGTTAATGAGCGGTGTTGTTCCATTTTCAGGATATATATATTGCGCTAATGAACCGTCGTAGTGGAACGTTCCATAATAATTACGGACACCTGAAGTACCGGTTACATTATAATTTGAACCAACGTACACATCAGTAGGGATAATTTTACGGGCTGAATTGTCCATTTCGAGGTCAGTAAAATAACGCGACTGAACATTTTGCGAATCTGCAACATGCGCATACCGAACAAGCCCTCCGATTCTGAAATTCCATCGTGAACCAAGAGCCGTAGAATTATTATCTCCCAAGAATGGCTGTGCTCCGTTTCCTTCGGTAAATCTATTATTGATTCCCCGCATTTCGATAATACCACCGTCGTTATTTACCTTGAGTATATCTGTCTGATAATTAGAGAATCTTCCACTATCGGCAAGGAAACGTACCATTCCTTTATTGAGGAATGAAGCGGCTGCATCATTATGAAAATTTTGACCTACACTAACAGGTAAAGTTATATTACCTATTTCTACAGTTCCTTTATTATCTAATGTACCTTGATTATTATACAGCTTATAAACTGATAGAGTTCCGTTGCCAAATCGCAGTACTTGCGACCCGGGTGAAACCAAACAGTTTTCGGTTACAACTGCATTCGAGCCGTCCAAAAGTGATACTACACCGGAGTGAACCAAAAACTCACCGTTCACGGTAAGGAGCGATGTACCTTCAAATGTTATTTGCCCGTTTGTTTTATTATCAAATGAGCCGTTCACCCATACAGTACTACCGTTCGAGCCGGTAATTACGGCACCGTCATTCGTTATAATTTGAGCACGAAGTCCCATTGGTACTAAAAGCAGTACCAATAGTAAACAATATGTACATCTGAAAAATCGTGCGTTCATTCTAAGCAATTATAATAATTGATTTGGAGTCTTAATTTACTTCACAACTACCATTTGTTGTGTACCAAACACCTGTCCGTCAGCAATAAGGTAAAATACATACGTACCTGATGCGAAATCCTTGCCAAAAATAGTTACCGAGTTAAACCCTTTTGCCGAGACCGGAATTTTCATCATTTGCTTACCGTCTGTTGCTCCGTCGATAATAATCTCCGCTTTGCTGACAGTTTCCGGTATATAGTATGAAATAACAGTACTTTCGGAGAACGGATTAGGTTCATTACGGTTAATCATCGGGAAATCACCACCGCGTTGTGCTGTTCTATTTTGTCCGGTTACTGCAACTTGTACAGCTGTTTCCAGTTGAGACAAGCGGATTTCCAGTTGCTGCACCTGTTGTTTTAACAGAGTATTTTCTTTTTTTTGTTGTTCATATTCAGCCATTGGTGCAAAGAAATCCATTTTAAATGGAGAGATTACACCCTGTTTGTCAATTTTTAACAGAAAGCCGTCTTCCAAAGGAGGAATAGGTAGCGTTAGTGCAAATTGTCCTGATAAATCTGCAGGAGGAGCAAGAACCAACCATGAATTTTGAACACCCGGATTCAAAAACGACAACCTATATTCTGAACGTAAACTACCGGTTACTTGAGCATTTGAAATACCCAGCATTCCGATGAATGCAAGTAATATCACAGCTATTTTGTTTTTTTTCATCGAATTACGTGTTAATTGTGGATAATATCTTAACGTCTCAATGGTTTATACTTTACTATTATTAGTACTTAGCA
>CALMMI010000414.1 GCA_937868245.1 uncultured Ignavibacteria bacterium
ACGCTTGTCGATTCCAAAATCACAAAGGTATTTCAATTGTTCCTCTACTACACCAAGTGTTGTAGAATCGCTGTAAAAATTAAATAGCAAAGCTATAGAATAATACATCGCATAATCTCTTGAGCATCCTGAAAGACGTGCCTTGCAAAAATCGTAACGAAGTGTTAAGCGTTCTTCTCTTGTAAGTGGATAGTTTTTCTTCATTTCCATTTTCCAAAGTTTGTATGGAAATTCAAGGTATGAATTAAGAAAATATATGCAAGCATGTGTTAAATCACAACTACCATTCTTTTGCTGTAACTTGCCAATAATACCCGTTTGCGCAATGTTAGATTTGCTGTTTATATTGTCAAATTGAAGTTTATCAATAAAATCTAAACAATGTTTATCCTGAATCAATACGCTATCGTTATCGTCGAAATAGAAGTAATTGAGCAATTGGAGCTTGTATGTACTTGCCTGATATCGTACAATATCCTCCGCTTCTCTTTTTAATGCGGGGTAATCGGCAAGTAAAGAAGTAACTATATTTAGTAGCTCGGCTTGTGATGCTGAACGCTTATCAAGTATTGTATAGGATTCCTGCCATCTTCCTTCTTTAAAATACGTCTTGTACGTTTCATCTAACTGGAATTTTGTAGATAAATCATTATAGAACGATATAGCTCCTCCCTTATCCAATACTACTTCCGGATAATTTTCAATTGATGTTTGATAAACAACAATGCTATCCCCGGGTTTGCAAAAAATATCCGTGAGTATTACCCTATCACCTATATACAAAGCGTAGTTATAATTGGGTGAGTATATTCCTTCCAAGGTAAACTGGCCGTTTGAATCTATTGCAGTCGAATCGGAAGCTTTGTCGTACAAGCTGTTGAAATTAATAAGACCGGCTACCAAGTAAACTTTTTGATTCTTGTATGCTAATTTTCCGGTAATAACTGCATTTGGGTTGGTAATTATGTTGGCGTTAGCTGAAACTGCCAGAAAAAGTGGAATGAAGAGAAACAAACAGAGTAGTAATCTTTTCATGGTTCTATATGGTTGTTGAAAAACACAATTGTTTCTATTACACTTACCCCTATAAACCTACGGTGATTGTATGCTCGGAGTAATTGTTTTTGCAAGGGTATTACCTTTGTAAAAGGCGATGCTTCTAACTTCCGAAGATACTTCGATGCTAAATGAACTTTGAGAAAGATACCCTGAACCATAATAAAACTCATGGCGGCGAGTTTGACCGTTCTTTAATGTAATAATGGCGTAGTTGTAATTATCCTTAGTACTAACTTTCAAGAAAGCAGACTTACCGTCGTTAGCTTTCTTAAATACACTCAACTGTGCGCTGTTATTACCTGCCAATATGTACATGCCGTCATTTTTAGCCGATTGTATTGTTACTAAGCTGCGTGCGTCTTTTACATCAAAAAAACCGCTTTTGGATTTTGGTAGAGCCTCGAAATCACCTTTTCCGTTACCCTTCAGAAACGCTCCCTGACCTGCGTCATAACGCCATGTTTCACGGTCGGGACCATAAAAATTACCAATTTCAAGTATATCTAAATTTCCGTCTCCGTCAAAATCTTGCACGGAAGTTCCATACATCGGAGCGAATTGTGCGGCAATCGGAAGGGAATGAATCTTAAATTTTCCGTTCCCTAAATTTTCTACATAGCAATTTTGAAAGATGGTGGCTTTCAAATGTGTTGCAGAATCCAATTGTTTCTGCGGGAATATTTCTTTAATTGTTGCTACTGCAAAATCCTTATAGTCGGGGTATTTCTTGTTGAGCGAAGGCATTTGCGTAAACATTGCACTAAAAAAACGTGCAGGGTATTGCTTGCCGTCCTGATAGTAGGTCATAATATGATCTTTGCTGCCGTTGTCGTCATAATCCTTGCAATAGAGGTCTATAGGAGTTTCTGGAGACGCCTTGTATCGCGAATTTAACCCTAAGTTTCCTAACACATAGTCTATGTCGCCGTCATTATCGAGGTCCCCGGCATTTATACTTGTCCACCACCCGTATGCATTTTCTAAACCGCAGCCGGCAGTAGTCTCGAAAAATTTTCCACCTTTGTTTTGGTATATGTGCGGAGTCATCCAATCACCAACAATAATCAAATCAATTTCCCCGTCGTTATTGTAGTCCGTCCATAGGGCGGATGAAATCATCCCTGCATTAATAATATCGTGGCACAGCTGATCCGTAACATCTATAAAAGTACCGTGCTCGTTAAGAAGTAAATAACTTTGAGGATTATCGGGATACTTACCCGGTACATTCCTTCCTCCAACAAATAAATCCAAGTCTCCGTCATTGTCGAAATCACAGGCGACAACACAAGAAGTACTTGATTGCATAAAAGGAAGCAAGCCTTTGGAAAAATTCCCTTTGCCGTCATTTTTATACAAGCGGTCTTGCAATAGTTCAGGTAACTCGATACTTTCTTCGTTTCCTCCGCTGGCTACGTACAAATCCAAGTCTCCGTCGCCATCGGCATCAAACAGTATAACGCCCTGGTCTTCGTACATGGAATCGCTTTCAATAACCGGTTGGTGGGAAGGTGTGAATTTTCCATCAGGGTGCTGAAGGAACAAACTTCCGGCTATACCCTGGGGACCACCTATAAAAACATCTTCAAAACCATCGCCGTTTACATCTCCAACTGCCATTCCCGGACCGTTTATAGAGAGCTTATTAGGCAAAAGTCTCTCTTGAAAAAAATCATCATAAATGTTTTCTTTATGATTGAAAATTAAACTGCTGTCAGGAGAAACTGCACTGAAAACTGTAAGTTCAGCCGGACTTTTTAGTGTTTCTTGTTTAACCGCATTCGATTCTTTTAAGACTATTTTTTGATTTACCGGTACATTCTTTAGTTTTTGGGTTGCTCCTCCAAGCCATGTTACTGTTAGTTCGTCAATTATCGTTGAGTTCCCAAGCCCGAAATTCACAATACCGTCACAACCAGAACAAAATCCTCGGGTTCGTTCAAGTTCCACAATTTGGGTTGTGCCTCCGCTTACAACCTGGATTCTTGCCCCAAGACCTTCCTTGTTCTTACCTTTGCCGGCTAATTTTACTTGCAAGTAATTAGCCAGTTTACGCTCACGGCTCATATTCCTGTATATGGTGGCAACGGTGTCAATATTATTTAAAACTAAATCCAAATCACCGTCATTATCCAAATCAGCGTATGCAGCTGCAATCGTATTATAGGGTGTGGCAAAGCCCCATGAATCACTGGTATTTTTAAATGTTAAGTCACCATTGTTACGGTATAGGTAATTTTTGAGATACGTTTTAGGCAATTTATTGATATAGGGATCAAGGTCGTTAAGTTGGGGAGTGACTCGATTGCTGTCCTTTGTTGTGTCGCTCATCAAACTCGAGATATTATTCATTCCTATTCTACTGAGAATATCCGGTGATGCTGCATGGCGAATTGCATCCCTGTCCATAATGTCGAATTTCAGACCGTTACCGATAAAAATATCTTTGAAACCATCGTTGTTGAAATCTGCAAAAAGAGCGGGCCAGCTCCAATCTGTTTCTGCTACACCAGCATAGTATGCAATATCACTGAACGTTGCATCACCCCTGTTTAGTTGCAATGTGTTTTTTACTACCTGGGATGAGTCGTAAAGTATGCTGAACGTTGATAATGATTCAAATTGCGTGTTGCGTCGTATTTGTTTTTCAGGCAACATATCTACTGTAATGAAATCCAAAAAACCGTCATTATTTATATCTGCTGCATCAGTACCCATACTGAAAAAACTGGAGTGTCTGACAGCAGTTTTAATAACCTCTTTAAACGTGCCGTCGTGCTGATTCATATAGAAATAGTCGGGCCATTCAAAATCATTTGCGATATACATATCCAGCCAACCGTCGTTGTCAAAGTCTGCCACTGCAAGACTCAATCCAAAACCCTTTCGATTGATACCGGCTTGCTCCCCAACTTCAGTAAATGTATTATTGCCATTGTTGCGATATAACTTGCTTGGAACGCCGTCCGTCTTATAACTGTCGAATGAAATTCCGTGAACAACCAGAAACATATCTAAATCGCCGTCGTTGTCATAATCTAGAAAATTGGCTTGGATACTGTTTCCTACAAAATCTAACCCGAATTCTTTTGCCTTATCGGTGAATGTTCCGTTACCATTGTTTATAAACAATCGGTTGGGGGTGAAATTATACTCAGAAACATAAATATCTAAATCACCGTCGGCATCAATATCAACCATTGTTGCCCCGAATGAAAATGAGGCTGAGTCTGCTACCCCGGCGGATTCGGGTGCTTCTTCAAATTTGAGGTTTCCCTTGTTGATAAATAACTTATTTTTATTCAAGAATGTAGTAAGGTATATATCCGGTAAACCGTCACTGTTTACATCACCTACAGCTACACCCCCTGCACCGATACTGAATACCTTGCTGCCTATTTTAAAATCTCTGTGGGAAGGGATTATATTCTTAAACTTAACACCTGTAGCATCTCCCGAAAGAAGTTCAAAAAGTGCTTCTTTTTCTGGAGGGACAGTTGAAGGGGAAAGAATACTCGAGTTTGGAATCTTTGCAGGTAATGATTTTTTAGGTTGGTTTTTTTCCTTTGAAATTGTGAAGCAAGTACCTGTTTCGATAGATAGGAAAAAAAATAGTAGTGCCGCAGCCCCCTAAATGCCTGGACAAA
>CALMMI010000415.1 GCA_937868245.1 uncultured Ignavibacteria bacterium
TCTGAAACCTGAACAAAAATACTATGAGCGTATCAGAGAAATTGTAATAACGGATAGTAGTAATTGTGGACTCATAGCATTATCAAGATTCCGTCAGTTTCAAGACAAAGAGCTTATAATTGGAAATCTCATATCAAAAGTTACAGATAATAAGTATTACGGTCTGTGGGCAGTACGAAATTACCCTGACAGCTCCTTCTTTCCATACATTAAAGCTATACATAAAAGAGAAACTGAAAGGGGACAAACATGCTATATAATACGAATGCTATATCAAGCAATTGTACAATATCGTAATCAAGAGTCTAAAGATTTACTCGATTTGACATGTAATACTATTAAGTTAAATACTCCAAAAACTCTTCCAAAATCTATGGGAGCTCCTTCAGAATGCCATTCAAGATTTATGCTACAAGCTTTAGAAAAGTATCCTCACTCAATTTACCAAGGGTATAAAGATAACTTGTTTTTAACAAAATGGGAACTATTTGATGTCAACGCAACGAAAAATGAAATGGACGAGATTTTACCATTCAGTTATTGACCATTTTATTCTACACAGTCACATTTGTAATTGTTCGATTGAATTCTTTTAACTATTAAAAAGACATCCCTTAACAACCAACTTTAATCAAAATCTTTTGCAGTATAGTTCAAAAATGAAGTCATTAGTCGAATGTACATACTGCAATTTGTAATTTAATAAATGAAACTCAAGCCCTACCTAACAATCCCCTATCTCGTTTTGATAGTGTATAAATAGAACGATTTTAGTAAATTGCATTTGAATTTGTGAAAGATGGTACGATTTTGTTTCAATTTCTGATGCTCTTTATGAAAATTTTAGCACTTCTTTGTGTTTCCCTTCTGGTTTTTCCATCATTTTGCGGTTATTCCCAAACCAAACCGCCTGTCATGTATGGCTTCTATGGAGGTCTTAATCTAAATTTCCATTCACCT
This sequence comes from uncultured Ignavibacteria bacterium, assembly GCA_937868245.1. Classification (GTDB taxonomy): domain Bacteria; phylum Bacteroidota; class Ignavibacteria; order Kapaibacteriales; family UBA961; genus JADJXV01. Next base: position 961 of record CALMMI010000415.1, read on the forward strand.
AATTTTATGGTAGGCAACAATCCTAAGCCTAACCCGATTATTATTAATGATTCTACAGCTCTTTTTAATTCAAATGGTACAAGCCTTTCACTGGCATTGGGTGCGATGATTAATTTCCCTTTGGATGAACGCCTAACAGTATCGGCTCGTCTTGGATATAACAACATGAGCGGAAGTTTTACAACCGCAGGAAAAAATTGGAATCTTACTAAGACCGATTCTGTAATCACAGAGCACAAATATGATGCATCGCTTCATTACTTAGAAATGTCACCTGTTCTGCAGGTTCATAATCTTTTTGAAAATGTTCCTGTCTATTTTGCCGGAGGGTTGGAGTTTGGAATCCCGCTTGCTGCCACATATTCGCAGAACGAAACAGTGCCAACAGCTAACAATAACATTGGAGCAGTTTCAAGCGCGTATGCAACCGATGCAAATATTGCTGACAAATCTGTACGTTTGGCATTGTTAATCGGTGCGGGTTATCAATACAAGATTACACCTACTACGTTCATTTCTCCCGAAATTTCCCTTAGAATTCCATTTACTAATGTTTCAAGTAATGCGGCTTTATCTACATGGAGTGTTCCTCAGCTTCGTTTTGGAGTGAATATTACTTTTGGTGGTAAAAAAGCAGATCCTCCACCGGTTGCTTCAACTTTAAAAACTGGACTTGAAACGGGCTATTATACTTCCGAAGGCACATATACCCCATTAACTACTATCAAAGTAGAAGATGCTCAATATGCAGAGCTTTACCCATTTATTCCATACGTATTCTATCCAGCCAATTCAAGTCAACCTGATAGCAGCCTTCAAGAATATGCAGGTTCTAACGAACGTGGTAACTTCACTCTTGCAGGTCTTCCGCAAGATGCTGTGGAGGTGAATCACAGAACCCTAGATATTCTTGGCTACCGTATGAAACAAAACCCAGCATCTACGTTAACTATCATAGGTACAAACGACGGCAAAGGCGAAGCAAAAGGTAAGAAATTAAGTACAGAGCGTGCAGAGTTCGCTAAAGGGTACATGACTAAATCTTTTAACTTAGAACCCGATAGAATAACAGTTCAAGCGCGTGATTTACCGGAAAAGCCATCTGCAACTTCTCTTGCAGACGGTGATGCGGAAAACCGCCGTATCGAATTCAAAAGCGCAACCCGTGAACTTTTCGAGCCGATTATGATGAAAAGCGATGAACAACGAATCGCCCAGCCAGATTTGGTGGAATTCCGTCCGTCTGCATCATCAAACTCCACTGTTACATCATGGACCCTTACTGTATCGCAAGCAGGTCGTACTCTTCGTGAATTTGTTGGTATAGGTCAACCACCTCCACAGCGTTGGTTGATTAGACCAAATGAACTGTCAAACTCACAGGTTCCGATTGACTATTCGTTCTCTGCAAGTGATTCTTTGTTAGGCAAACACGAAACTCACGGCTCAATTCCAGTAGAATATATCTCCAGCACTCGCAAACGTATCGAGCAGTTGGCAGACCGTACAATTTCAAAGTTCTCTCTTGTATTGTTTGATTTCAACAAATCAGAACTTACACCCGACAATCAAAAAATTGTTGAAACAGCAATTCTTCCGGCAATTCAATATAATTCAGTTGTAAAAATTTACGGTTATACAGACCGCATTGGCGATGACGCCTACAACAAAAAACTTTCGAAGGAACGTGCCGAAGCAGTCCGCAAAGCTCTTGAAGGGAAAATCAAGGATGCTAAATACGAGACATACGGAAACGGTGAAACTGTTCCAATTTTTGATAACAATACTCCTGTTGGACGTCAGCTATCAAGAACGGTTCAGATTTACGTTGAGACACCTCGTAAATAATACAATGTAACTAGTTTAGATTATAAAAGAAACAGAAGTTAACAAATCGGTTAAATCAAAATTAATTTGTAAAAACCTTTTGTTATCTTTTGTTTCTTTTGCTATATCAAAATACCAAAAATAGGAATTAGAAGTTAACAAAAGTGATTTTCTGCTAACATCTGTTTCCAAGTAAAATATTAACAGGCACAATCGTCAAACTCAGTGTTTTAGAGTATAAAACTCTCTTTACACTATAAACTTTAAACAATACAATGCCCTCTGCAGACAAGCCATTTGAGTTTCAATATCTTCATTCAATCAATTCCCCCGCAGATTTACGCAAGCTGCCCGAAACAGCACTCCGACAGGTAGCAGACGAAGTTCGTGAATACATGGTGGACGCTATCACAAAAGTGGGCGGGCATTTCGGTGCAGGACTCGGTGTAGTTGAGTTAACCGTTGCTCTCCATTACGTGTTCAATACTCCTGATGATAAGATTATTCTTGACACAGGACATCAAGGCTATCCTCATAAAATTCTTACCGGTCGTCGTGAGCAACTTTTGTCAATCCGGCAAAAAGATGGTCTCTCCGGCTTCTTAAAACGTACGGAAAGTGAATACGATGTATTTGGCGCAGGACATGCGAGTACAAGCGTTTCAGCAGCCTTAGGAGTAGCAACAGCACGAGATTTTCAGGGTAAAGATTACAAAGTGGCAGCCGTTATCGGTGATGGTGCCATGACAGGCGGTTTGGTATATGAAGCCATGAACAATTGCGGTGTACAAAAACGTGATTTGATTGTTGTCCTTAATGATAATAACATGTCGATTGCTCCAAATGTTTGGGCGATTTCCAATTATTTCAGTGAGATATTCGCCTCACCTACTGCACAAAAACTTCGTTCCCACCTTTGGGATATTGCCGGGAAAATGGACGATCTTGGTGACAGAATCCGTACAGTTGCCCATAGAGTAGAAGGTGGACTTAAAGCAATCATCACACCCGGAATGCTATTCGAGGCACTTGGATTTAAATATTTCGGTCCTATCAACGGGCATAACATCCATAACCTGGTGGACATGATGAACAAGGTAAAGGACATGAAAGGTCCTGTACTCCTCCATGTGATAACCCAAAAAGGCAAGGGGTATGCTCCGGCTGAAACAGATAAGCAGTTTCTTCATGCTATTGGTAAAATTGACAAGATAACCGGTAAATCATTAGCTAAATCCCCTACTCTTGCCCCACCGCCAACGTACCAAAAAGTATTCGGCGAGGCAATGACCGAGATATGTAAAACCAATCCAAAAGTCCTGGGTATTACAGCTGCAATGCCGGATGGAACAGGGCTTGATATCTTAGCCAAAACATTCCCTGAAAGAGTAATTGACGTTGGGATTGCAGAAGGACATGCTGTTACATTTGCTGCCGGAATGGCTACCGAAGGTATGATTCCTGTGTGTGCTATCTATTCAAGTTTCCTTCAAAGGGCATTCGACCATATTGTACACGACTGTGCAATTCAGCATCTCCACGTTGTGTTTGCTCTTGACCGTGGAGGTCTTGTTGGGGCGGACGGTCCAACCCATCATGGTGTTTTGGATTACGGATATTTGAGGATGATACAAGGAATGATTGTGATGGCTCCTAAAGACGAACAGGAACTTCGCAATATGTTGTATTCGTCAATCAATGACTATACAACTGCACCGGTGTCAATTCGTTACCCCCGTGGTAATTCTGTTGGTGTAGAAATTAAGCCTATGGAGTCGCTGCCGCTTGGAAAAGGGGAGATTCTTCGTGATGGGTTGGATGTATGTATTATTGCTATTGGTAAGATGGTATCTGAGGCAATGAAAGCTGCAGAGCTTCTTGCAATCGAAGGAATTTCGGCAGAAGTAGTAAATGCGCGTTTTGTAAAACCGCTTGATACTGAATTGCTCTCGGATATTGCCCACAGGTTTGATAAGATAATTACAGTTGAAGATGGACAAATCCAAGGCGGGTTTGGGAGTGCTGTCCTTGAATATGTTACTACATTACCATTATACCCTGACGTGCTTTTACACGGCATTCCTGATGTATTTGTGGAGCATGGTACACAAGAAGAACAGTTTGCAGACTTACTATTAGATGGAGCAGGTATTGCTACTGTAGTAAAGCAATTTATTGGGTTTCCCGAGGTGGTTTCGGTAGTGGTTTAGGGAGCAAATTATCTATCAAACTAAAATAGCCGTTGCGATTGCAACGGCTATTTTAGTTATTGGCTACATACTTTTGAAAATTTGTTCAGCCTTGAAGTATTTCAAAGAAAAGGCACTGAGGACACTATCAACTTACTAATGTTCTTCTTGCGCCGCTAAAATCCTCTCCACATTCTCAATCTTCGCCTGAACCTCACTCGGTACTGGTGAAATAGGCAATGCATGTTGATAGAATTTGAGCGCATTCGTAAAGTCTCGCTTTTTCTCGCAGAGTGCCCCGCCAATCATCATTCCGTCGTGTGTAGGCGTTTCTAGCATCAACTCGGCATACTGGAACGCCTGATCGAACTTTCCACCCCTCAGAGAGCATTTGATGATTTCTGTATAAAGTTCACCTTTATGAACCGAGAAGAACCGTTGGGTGAGCATATTGGAGTCAATCGTTTGCAAACGACGCTCGGCTACTTCATAAAGTTTTTCGTCTATATCCACCAAAGCCATAATATATTCTGCAAGCGAATTACCCCCCATAAGCCGCATTGCACGTTGGGCTTGCATCTTTGCTTGAACAGGTTTTTGCTGTAAACGGTATATTTCCGCAAGCAATGCCATAATGATTGACCTCGCCTCAGGGGTTAAGTCACGAGATTGAGTAGTAAGGATAATATCAAAATAACTTTCTGCCTTATGATAATCCTTCTCCAAAAACAATGATAAAGCAAGATGAGTGCGGACAAATGAATCTGTCGGGTTTTTGTTAAGTTCAGCCTCAAAACTTCTCCTGTTGCGTATTCTTCGGAGTGGCTTGCCGTCGGTAAACCCGTAATGATGGATTTCAATTTCAGATTGCAATGGCATAAGGGTCTGTTTACGGAGAGAACTATCAACCGACTCATGAATCCTTTCTTGATACACCAATCCAATATCCCGTTTGAACAATCTGGTAGAACTCATTGGCAAGAGCGATTTAACCATTTGATATGGAAAGACATTCAAGATAGTACATGAATACGCTTTCCCTGTCTTGAGCATCGCCTGTTGAATTCTGTCTGAGTTTTCTGAAGTTATCTGTTCGTCTGCGTCAAGCATCAATACCCAGTCTTTGGTTGCATAACTTAGAACCTTATTCCGCATTGCTCCAAAATCTTCATTCCATTCGGCAATTTCTACTCTTGCTCCAAATGCTTTAGCAAGTTCTATTGTTGCATCAGTTGAGCCAGTATCCAATATTATAATCTCATCTGCAATATCTCGAACGCTTGCCAGCATTTTAGGCAAGAAGAGTTCTTCATTTCGAGCAAGGCAACATACCGATAGCGTTGACATTATTGTAACTCCTATATCTAATTTTTTGACTGATTACCGGTTTTTATCACGCACTTTGCAATATTTTTTGGCAATTCTCTATTTTAATTTGTACGTCGGCAGGTACGGCTGCAATTGGCAATGCCTTACGATAGTACTCTATTGCCCGTACATAATCCCGTTGCCTTTCCGAAAGTGCTCCTCCAATAATCATGCCTTCATACGTTGGAGTTTCCATCATAATTTCAGCATACTGTAGTGCAGTATCGTGCCTGCCCAAATGCAGCAAACACTTGATAATCTGAGTATAGAGTTCACCTTTGTTTACCGTAAAATATTTTGATGCAAGTGTATTTGCGTCAAGGTATTCCAGATGTCGCTCGGCACTATCATAGGATTTGGAATCTAAGTCAACCAAAGCCGTGATATAATCTGCCAAAGAATTATCGGTCATTAGCCGCTTTGCCCTTAGTGCCTGAAGTTTTGCTTGCACCGGCTTATGCTGCAAACGGTATATTTCGGCAATCAGAGCCATTAGAATTGAGCGCGTTTCATTCTCTATTTCTCGAAGAGCCGATACAGCTATCCAAAACGATTTTTCAGCTTTACCAAATTCCTGATCTATAAATAGAGATAATCCCTGAAGGGAACGTACCCACAGATCATTAGGATTTCTTAATAACTCCGACTCAAAAACACGTTTATTTCGAAACCGTCTAACAGCTCTACCCTCGGAGAATCCATAATGGAAAATTTCAATTTCAGAGCTGATAACTTCTACAGATTGTTTTGTTAATGAATGTTGGATACTCTCATGTACACGTTCAGTATAGTAGAATTGGTCGTCACGCCGGAAGAGTCTGATTGAAGCAAAAGGCAGAAATGATGTCAAAATTTTATAAGGGAACACATTCATTACCATACATTGGTAAGCTACAGCCCTTCGTGTGATTGCAGTTTTGATACGCTCGGCATTCTTAGGAGTGATTCGTTCATCTGCATCAATCATCAACACCCAATCTTGGGTTGCATACCCCAACAGTTTGTTCCTCATTGCTCCAAAATCATCTTCCCATTCAGCAGTTTCAACGCGCGCCCCATACTCCAGAGCAATTTCCATTGTTCTGTCGGTTGAGCCGGTATCTAAAATGATAATTTCGTCGGCTATGTCTTTCACACTCGCCAGCATTTTTGGCAAGAATGATTCTTCGTTACGAGCAAGACAGCAAACCGATAGAGTGGGCATTAGGGTTTCTCTCTTGGATATAATTCACTATTAATATGAATTTAGCAGTATAATACTTTACAATGATTGTAAATTCGTCGTAATTTTAACAAGCGATTCTCTGATACCTTCTAATTTTTCTTTTTCTGCAGCAACAACGTTTGCTGGTGCTTTAGCAAGAAATCCCTCGTTAGAAAGTTTTGATGTAAACGATTTCTCAAGTCCTGTAAGACGTTCAAGTTCTTTTTGTAATCTTGCCCGCTCTTTATCTACATCAATAGTTCCGGCAAGTTCAAGGTAAATTTCAACACCACGATGGACTGATGATGAAGATTGCTCCGGCTTTTCGATACCAACACCAACTTTTACAGATGAACATTTTGCAAGAGTTGAAATAATCTTAGACTGGGCTT
>CALMMI010000416.1 GCA_937868245.1 uncultured Ignavibacteria bacterium
AAATTTTTCGAGAAATGAACTGTGCGATAGCATCCGCTCGAATCTCGAAAATAATATCAACAAGTTTGTTGATTTCTTCGGTTTTTACAAGGTATTCGGTATTTGTATCGGTGTCTCTTGCTACAATACTCATCCCAAGTACCTGTTTAGAGCCTGCATCGTGGTCAGGAGGACTAAAATAGGTTGCATAATCACCGTTAGGTTTTGGTTCATCATTAAACCTCCCTACTCTCCACCCGGTAAGTACCCTTGCAGCTTCCTTAACATCACCTTCGGAATACTGTCCCAACCCGCAAGTATAAAGCTCCATCAACTCACGACCGTAATTTTCGTTCGGACTTTTTTTGGTATTTAATGTACCGCCAAGATACACAAGCATTGCCCCGTCAAGAGTAATATCCTTGGCGAATTGCTTAAAATTGCCGAGCCGACTTTCCCTGATTAACTTATTCTGTCTGTAAAGTAGTTGAGGAGGAATATACCCTTCATCAACTGTAAACTCACTTGTAAAATGACTGCTCCAAAACTGGGTAAGCTTTTCTATTGCAGGAATGCCTTCTTTTCGCATCAGTTCTGCCCACCAACGAACCAAATCACTGTAATTTGATCTCCATTGCCCTTCAATCGAATTTCTCGTAAAAATATCTGCTCCTGCAGGATTTTCTGTCATCTCATCAATCCAAGCAGGCGGGGTTGGAGTTGCAGTACTCCCATCACCTAACAATAATTCAACAGCTTCCTCCGGAGTTTTGCCAACTATTTGATTGACAGCTGCAACAGTAGGAGCAAATGTTATTCTGCGTAAAAGATGATAAGCCTGGTTCAGAGTAAGTGGTGTAATTTGTGGCTCTAAACCGGTAGCAAGTGCTTCCCTTTGAGCAACATTACCGTCTTTGCTTACCGATTGCCCATCATTTTCAAACCTTAAAAAAGAAAGAAAGGAACGTCTCTTCATTATGACCTCCATTACGAATTACTAATTAGAAAATGTATAGTTCTATCCCCAACAAACACTATATCGAAAGTAACAGTCAATATCTCTAAAATGTTACGAAACTATCTGTGTTATTTGTTAATTGGTGTCTTTACTTCAAGCGACACAGTTCTGCAATAATATCTGCCCTCTGCCAAACCGTTGTCATACGGTAATGATGAGGCACCTAATCCTCGTACTGACGCAATATTTGCATTTGGTTTTAATGAAAGTAAGAATTCCTTAACACTTTCTGCCCTTTCGGTAGAAAGTTGCAAGTTATGATCAGCTTCACCCAATTTATCGGTTGAGCCGCTTATTGAGCTTACAGACGAAGGTTGCATTGCCTCGTTCACAAATTTTTTCATCATTTCCTTGTTCTGATCGGATATATCAGAGCGGTCAAAATCGAATACAATCAAACTTAACCTGCTAACCTCGAATTGATTCCGAGATTTATTGATTGGAAACCAACATTCTGCCGTAACTGTCGTACCATCTTTTTGCGTTATTGACATTTTTCCGTTTAACGAATCAGTGCGGTTAATTTCCTTACCGATTTTAGAAGTTTCATCACTGGAAATTTCTACTGGAAGTGATGAAGGCGGCGCACCGCTTCCACTTTGCTGTTTCAACATAATCCCTTTGTACGACATTGATATATTCCACGAAACCGCGTTTTCGGGATGAAGTATACTAGCAGCAAACACTTGTTTGTTTTGCACCGGTGCAAATTCCAAAAATTTAGAGTGGACTACAGGTGAAAGCATAAATGCATCATCCGATGATAATTCTGCACGTCTGTTCTCCTCATTTCCCTCTTTCAGTTTTTGATTCGACGGCAATTCAGGAATATCCCTCGTTTGCAGAACCAACTGCTCCTTTGGTATTCCCCATGTTTTGCTTAGATAGGCAGCAACCGCCTGGGCACGTTCTTTAGAAAGTGCTTTTCGCAATGCGGAAGACGATAACTCTTTCCCATCGGTAGTACCGGTAACTATAATTTTTTGTTTAGGATTTGCATTCAGTCTTTTACCTAAAAGATTAAGCATTGTATAATACGTTGGCAAGGTCTCTTTGGGTAATGTATTTTCAGAAAAAGCATTTTTGTCTGCAATAGTTACAGTATAGCGATCCCTCAGAACCGCACTTGCACTATCAAAGAAAATATATGGCAACAGCGGAAATGTTTGCGTAACAACTGTTTCCTGTACTTCGAGAGGCACTGTGC
>CALMMI010000417.1 GCA_937868245.1 uncultured Ignavibacteria bacterium
AATATAATTTTAACTGTAATTACAAAATCATTTTCTTAGAAAGATTATGTAGATTGGTTCACAATGCAGTTTTTACTCTAAACTCTGCTGTTTGTTTAACCCCAAAAAAGCTCTTAATAGATATATTTGACGTTAACTTTCTTGTCACAAATCATGTTCCTCTTCAAAATTTTCCCAACAGTAATTCGTTCTATACTACATTGTAAAAAAATGTTAAATTTGCAGTATAATATTGTATTTGTTATAGGTTGAATCATTTCAAGTTGTGTAAAACAAGACAAAACGACAACCAATTATGTAACAAAACAGCCGTAAAGTATGTTACTACAATAGAAACCATTTGCAGGGAGTCGAAAACAAAAATAAATCCTCTGGAAATGAACTGTAGAATACCTGCGCAGGTTAACTATCGTAACCCGAAAATGCGGTTACTTCTCTCAAAACCGAAATCAAGCCGAACATTATTTATTTTATCCTAAAAACCACATGAAAAAACTTGTAGCTTATATAGCAGTGGCTGTGCTTTGCCTTACCGCAACTGCTTCAGCTGTCGAAATAAATTCAAAGCAATTTATCAGTTATTCAACTTCTGCAGTTCGTTCAAAAGTTCCGGCAACGCTCTCTACAGTTGCCCGTGAATTTACTGTAAATGTTCCGGCAATGGCAACAGCATTCAAATCTTCGTATCAAACGATAACTCTTACTGAATTCCCAGTCTCCAAAACTGAAACAGGAACACTTCAATTAGTTCCGGCTCATTCTGTAATTGATGCAAATACAGAGTGGTTTGTCGGCTCAAAACAAGTTGAATTGCCTGATGTGGTTTCCTATCGCGGGGTAATTGCAGGTGAGCCGAACTCGAAAGTTATGCTGAATTATGCCAATGGCGACTTGATGGGGTACGTAATAAGGGGAACCGGTGAGCAATTCGCAGTAAGTCCTTATGGAAGTAGTGTAACAGCCGACCGCGTTCATACGATTGCACCTGAAAATGCAATTGCAGCACAAAACGGGAATACTTCCTTCAATTGCGGGACTGACGAATCTTCAAATCCTATGCAGGCACTTCCGGCTGAATCACATGATGGTAAATCAGGAAGCAAAACGCTCAGTACAAAAACACTTGAATTGAAAATGATTGTGGAAGCTACTTCCGGTTTTTATATAGGACCGGGAAGAAGTGATCCGAACAAGGCTGCTGCATATATAGTATCCCTCTATAATATGGTCAGCATGATTTACGAAGAAGAGATGAATGTAACAATACGTATAGTAAAAACTAAAATATGGACTACAGACGAACATGACGGATATGCAAACTCTGGTGTTAGCGACGGTGATAACCAAGCACTCTTAGATGAATTTGTAACACGTTGGAGAAAGGATGCCACACCTCGTAATCTATGCAACTTGCTTAGCCGTCCGGGAGGGACACGCATACTTGGAATTGCAAATAGTATTGATAACGGTCTGTGTTCAACAGTAGATAAATACAAATCTGGGTATGCAGTATGCGGAATACAAAGTTTCACAGAGTTGCCTACATTAACCAGTAACGACGAAGTAGCTACGATTGCACATGAAAACGGACACCTTCTGGGAGCATACCATTCACATAGTTGTTTTTGGACTCCTGCTCTCGACAGTTGCACAACAAGAAATAGCCAATATGAATCTACAGGCAAGGTTTCCGATGCATGCAATTCAGGTGCACCTGTTTATAACGAAGGTTCAATCATGAGTTACTGTCATTTGTGGGGTAAAGGGGTGCGGATGACCTTCCTTCCACGAATATACAATTATTTACGAAACAGAATGGAAGGAAAGACATGTGTAACAGAGCCTTCGGTTTCACTTGTCAAAATTCAATACCCGTTAGGAAATCAAATTTTTAAAGCAGGGAGCGATACTATAATCCATTGGATTGCCTCGAACACAATACAATCAGTTAAGATAGAGTTTTCAGCAGACAGTGGGGCTACATGGCAGATAATTGATGGTGGGCAGCAAATCAATGCAAAACTTGGTGGAAGAACGTATGGACAGGGAACTTTGAAATGGACTGTACCTATGGTTTCTACTACAACCGGTTTGATACGGGTTTCAGATGCTTCCAATCCTGCAATAGCAGCAATTACATTGGCACCATTTACAATTCAGATTCAGGCAATTGCAATTGATTATCCAAAAGGTGGCGAAAAGTTCGGACAAAAGGAAAAAGTGGATGTTAAATGGTCGTCAACATTAGTTGGTGAAACCAAAGTTGAATTTTCATCCGATGGTGGAATTACTTGGGTTACCCTTTCTTCAAGCACTACAGGAAGTTATAATTTCGATTTGCCTGATATCGAAACGAACCAAGGCATAATCCGCATTTCCGATGTGACAAACAATAAGATTATTTCTCAAAGTAACATTTTCTCTATTGGAAAAGAAAAGATAACATTGATAGCACCTAACGGAGGTAACACCATTTGTGTTAAAGACACATTTAATATTCTATGGTCAACAGACTTTACAGGAGCAAGTTCTTCCAGAGTAAAAATAGACTATTCCACCGATAAGGGTGTATCATGGAGTGCTATTACAAATAGCATCGGTGTAAGTGCTTCTTTAGGCAAATATTCATGGGCAGCTGTTAAAACCGCTTCGAAAGAAGCATTGGTAAGAATAGTTTACAGAAATGATGCAACTGTAACTGCAATAAGTGGACAGGTGTTCACTCTTGATCCGTGCACTACTTCAACTGGAATTGATGAGCCGGTACAGGATGCTACGTTTGCAACTCTTACTGTATCACCAAATCCCGTTTCTGCTCAAGGGACTGTCACGGTTGAGTTTCCCGCACCATGTCAGAAAATTGAATGTACATTGGTTGATTCACGTGGGGCATTGGTTGCAGTGTTGGGTATGTATGATAATCTGTCTATGGGAAAACACGAATTTAAGTTCGATGTTTCAACTATTGCGTCCGGTGCATATTTCCTCACTATGAATTGCGGCGGACAGAGAATATCAGCACCACTTTCGATTCTTCGATAAACAGCTGATTCCTAAAAAGGATTCTAAAGAGAGTAGCTCACGGTTTTTATAATCCGTGAGCTATTTTTTTTGTCAATGTTACAAACATGAGCAAAGTTTTTAAGGGCAAACGTTAGGTTGATGTGCATTTTCTGAAAAAAATCTAAAAATATTTTTGAAGTAGGTTGTTTTGCGTAATTTATATATATAATAAATATTTGCACGAAATCATTATTGTCAAACTTAAGCCATTGAATCAAAAAACTTAACTTTTTTAATTTTTTTTCTGTGATAAAAGTTAGGATGCTGTGTTATTGTAAGTAGAAACAAGATAGAATTTGAAAATTGAAGAGCGGTTATAAAAGATACAATACAAATCATAAGATTTATGTCAGATTGAGAAGAACACAACCGCCACACCACAGTACAAAGAGAGATGATTATAATCTTTCTTATTGAAAATTTTACCACCAATTAATAGAAGAGAAGCGACACCGCTTCTTACAATTGAAAACTTGTTCACCGGATGATAGTTAAGAGCCTTTTCATCAAAGCCCTTAACTCAATATATCACCTTTTCACCATTTGGCACCCGAGATGCTAACGGACACCAAGATGCTTCTCCTAATTGAAAACCATATCACCACAAAGGGCGGAGAGCGAATGTATCTTAACGGATAGATTCCTCACGTAAAAACCACACACCATAAGAGTACTGTAAGATTGCCCCCTTACAGTACTTTTAACAAAAAGGTTTTCACCCTATACTATGGTTTATGAAAATGGCGCAAGAAATTGCGCCATTTTTTTATGAAAAAAGCTCACGAAATAGTTCGTGAGCTTTTTTTGTATAGAGTGTAGCAGAATTTGGAAATCTGTTCTGTAAAAGTAAAATCTTACTGTTTCTTGTTTGCCGGCTGAAACAGGCAAAAATCAGTTCTCTACTTTTTTACCTCTCACCAGATATTTACTACTCCAATTTTATCGGTATCGGTGGCTCAATAATCTTACTTACTACCTTTACTCCAAGATCAGTTATCTTTATTTCAATCATTTACCTATCGAACAGATGCGAATATTGATGTTGGGCTTCTGCTAATTTTACTTCAATCAGTTGAGCTGTAATTCTATCAAAATCACATTCCGTTAAATTGCATACAACTTGCACCAAGTCGCCCCGTTGATACTGGGAACTCATTGAGTTTAGTTCGCATAGTAATTTTAACACAACACCCCTACATGTTGCATCTTGCATAGTAACTCCGCCGTCAAACAATGAATAGTTTTCGGATATGTATCAAATTTAAGGATAATTACTCAAAGGTAAAATGACAAATGTCATGTTTTCATTTGTTTTGTAAGTATCTCTCCTATGGATTATATTGTAAGTTAGAGCGACAATTGGCTTGATTAAGTCAGCAAACAGTCCATATTTTTATATAGTTAATGCAGACTAGAGAATGAGTATAACGTTT
>CALMMI010000418.1 GCA_937868245.1 uncultured Ignavibacteria bacterium
CACTAATCAAGACATTACGGTCGAGTGTAGGTGAAACACTATCTTTAGAGGAAATTGCTCTGCATATAGAGCAGTTAACAGATGCTAAAAAGACAGTGAATAGTAAACAGGTAGTGAACTGTATATAATTCATGGAATAATGAAAGTGATTAAGTGGGTAAAGTGAATATTCTAAATTAAGAAAAAAAACTACAAGAATCCTATTGTATTTATTTGTATTCTAAAACTCTAATTGCCGAAAAATTGAATTCTGTGAACCCATAGTTTCAGCCGGATTGAAATTAAAAGCAATAGCCAATAGTTTTGAATTCCAGTAATTAACATCCTAAAACCGTGATTGTGGTATATACCTGCAAAAAAAAAAGTAATTTTGTGTGGCTCTCTCCGTTCTATATGGAATGGGAAAAGAGATTCCCTCGGAACATTCCACCTTGTGCATTTATTTATACATATCGTAAACCATGAATACTATCGAAAACAAAGAACCATCCACAGATTTGTTAAGTACTAAAAAGAAAATACTATTAGTTGTCTTACTTGCATTGTCAATACTTGCAACAGTTGCTGCTGACGCACAACCGATAGAGGGTCAGACTGCCGATAAAATAGTAGCAATTGTAGGTAAGGAAATTATATTGGAAAGCGATGTACAGGCAAATATTGCAATCCTGGCTCAGCAAAACAAGCAGCTCGACGTAAATGACAAGGCAGTCAGGATGAAGGTGTTGGACGGACTTATCAACGAACGGCTTGTAATAACCAAAGCTATTGAAGATAGTGTTACGGCAAGTGACGAAGAAATTTCACAGCAGTTAGATTATACCTTACAGGGGCTTATACAATCCTACGGTTCAGAAAAGCGGGTGGAGGAACTTTATGGGATGTCGATTGCAAAGATTAGGAAGGATTACAGAGATGAAATCCGCAAACGCATTTTGTGGGAAAAGATACGTCAGCAAAAATTTAGCACCATTAAAGCAAGCACAAGAGAAATAAATGAGTTCTTTACTCAATATAGGGATTCAATCCCTCCCGTGCCGCCACAGGCAGAACTTGCTCATATAGTAAAGTACGTACAGGCAAGTGTATCACAAAAAGAAGAAACGTTAAAATTGGCTCTGAAAGTACGTGACTCTATCCTAAAAGGCGGCGACTTCGCAGATTTTGCAAAGCGGTACAGCGGTGATGCTGCTTCCGGTGCTGCCGGAGGCGACCTTGGATGGACAGACAAAGGAAAACTGGTACCTGAATACGAGAAGGCGGCTTTTGCCTTGGGGCATGACGAAACTACACAGCCTGTTGAAACACCGTTCGGCTATCACATTATTCAAACTATTGAAAAGCGTAAGGACGCAATCCATACACGCCATATCCTTTTCAAAATCGGACGTAGTTCAGACGATAACGAACGCACTAAAAGTGAATTGAGTT
>CALMMI010000419.1 GCA_937868245.1 uncultured Ignavibacteria bacterium
AATCAACAGCCCATTCGTAATCTTTCCGGGAAGCCAGTACGAACTTTACTTCGTCGTGTGGATTCAGAATTTCAAGATTATGATAATTATTCAAAGGAGTCATTTTTGAATCGGGTGCTTTCATATCAATGATTCTAATAACCCGGCTATCGGTAAATTCTGTATTGATATGCCCGCCGGTTTCTACTGCAACTGTATATCCCTTATCGCAGAACCATTGCATAAGAGGGAATACATCATGCTGTTCAAGAGGCTCACCGCCTGTAAATTCTACAAAATTACAATCGTATTTTTGAACCTCACGGATAATTTGATCTCCGGTCATAGTTAATTCCGGTTTTCGATGATCCAATGCGTAAGGGGTATCGCACCAAGAACACCGAAGTTTACATCCTTGCAATCTTACAAATACACATCGCAGTCCGGCTCTTAGACCTTCACCCTGTAAAGAATGAAAAATCTCACTAACAGAGAAATGAAGTTCGGACGGAGCTTTCGGAACTAATACTTCAGCGGTGGGTTGGATAATCATAACTGAAAGTATTGTCCTTGTTCAATAAACTCAAGTAACATATTATTTAGTTCTACCTTCTACAATTGTATCGTAAAACGTATCAACAGGTTCCCACAATTCAATTTTATTTCCTTCGCAATCGAGAATATGTACAAATTTACCATATTCAAATGCTTCGATTTCGTCGCAAATGGTAACACCTTCTTTACGTAATTCTCCAACCAGCCATTCCAAATTTTCAACGCGGTAATTTATCATAAATTCACGTTTAGAAGGTTCGAAGTAGGTGGTTTTATCCGAGAATGGACTCCACTGTGTAAAGCCCTTTTTGTTTGGGTCGTCGGAATGTCTCCATTCAAAGTTTGAACCGTATTGATCGGTTTCAAGTCCTAAATGTTTTGAGTACCATTCTTTAACAGTATCCGGGTTTTGGGATTTGAAAAAAATCCCGCCTATGGATGTTACACGTTTTGGCATAAAATGGAAACTATAGGAATACAACATATAAAAATCTGTAGCATAAGGTTAGTAAGCCAAATGCTACAGATTATTTTAAGACTAATTAATTGGCTGAATTATACTTTTGTTGTGCTTTAGGAACCCACCATTCATTCGGGTTATATCCCGGGCGCGGCATGTAGAACTTAACACCTTGGATACGTTTGTGATAGACAGCGGGGTTTACAACATTCCACAAGAATGTATATGGTTGTTCTTCACTGATTACCCGTTGGAGTTCCATTAACATTTCAGTACGTTTTTTAGCATCAAACTCCAAGCGGATTCCTTCGATCAAGTCATCAGCTCTTTTGTTGTTAAATCCAACAAAGTTCGAACCTCTGTTTGCAATTTGTGACGAGTGGAATAACTGGAATAAATCCGGTGGCTGGGGGTCTTGCACCCATGCACCAATATATGCATCAAATTGGTGGGCTTTACTGTTCTCCAAGAATACCGACCAGTCGATTGGCTGAACTTCTGCTTTGATTCCTACTTTTTTAAATTCATCACGCAATAGGATTGCGATATTTTGACGCATTTCATTACCTTGGTTCACCATAAACGTAAAGTTGAATTCAACTTTCTTACCGTTTACCATTTTATCTAAAATTCCATTATTATCGCTGTCGCCCCATCCGGCTTCTGCAAGCAATTTCTTTGCTTTTTCAGGATTGTAGTCATACACAGGAAGATCCTTGTTAAATTCAGGGCGATGAAAATCTACAGGGCTGCTTGTAGGTAGCGCAAAACCGAGCATAACAGACTTAATCAATCTGTCGCGGTCAACCAAGTGCGAAAGAGCCTGACGTGTACGTTTGTCTGAAAACACAGGACGAGCAGCATTCCATCCGATATATGAATACACTGGATAAATGTAACTTGTTTTTTTCAAGAATGGAATGGACGCTGTATCTAAAGATTCAACATACAATTTTGGGGGCATGTATTCTATAAAATCTATTGCACCATTTTTCATTGTTGTGAGCGCAGTGTTCCGGTCGTTAACAGTTTTGAACACCAATTTATCGGGATATGCAGTTGCATTAGGGTTATTCGAGCCGTTCCAGTACTTGTCATTTCTTTTCAAACGGATAGATTCACCGGTACGCCATTCTTCAAGGATATAAGGTCCGCTTCCAATCATTGTATTTACATCTCTTTTGCGTTCTGCCGCCCCGAACCATTCGGCGAATTCTTTCATTGCTGCGTTTTCCTGAGCTTTTTCGAGCGAATT
>CALMMI010000420.1 GCA_937868245.1 uncultured Ignavibacteria bacterium
ATTTTAATGTTATGAATGAAATAAGTATTATTATTCTCAGCTTAGTAGGATTAGTCGTCGGTTTCGGCTTGTCGTATTTTGCGGGGAATAAGGCTGCAGCCGCCAAAATAGCTGATGCAGAACAACGAAAGCAGGCATTGTTAGACGAAGCGGATAAGGAATCGAAAGCTATCAAAAAAGAGAAAATGCTCGAAGCCAAAGAAGAATGGCACAAGCGTAAACAAGAATTTGAAGCCGATGCAAACGTTAAACGCAACAAAATGCAAGCTCAGGAAAAACAATTAAAGTCACGTGAAGAGGCTGTAGAAAACAAACTGGAACTCATTACACGAAAAGAAAAACAAGTACAGCTTACAGAAAAAGAAATTCAAAAGAAACAGGAGCAGATTAAACTTTCAGAGGTGGAAGTTCAAGACAAAATGACCGAAGTTGAAAAACTTGCCAATGAACAAACGATTCGTTTGGAGAGAATAACGGGAATGTCGCGTGACGATGCACGTAAGTTCCTGATTGAAAACATGGTAAACGAAGCTAAGAGCGAAGGGATGCAACTTGTAAAAGATGTGCGCGACGAAGCAAAACTCTCGGCTCATAAGGAAGCACAGCGTATTATCATTCAGGCGATACAGCGTACTGCATCCGATCACTCGGTGGAGACAACTGTCTCGGTTGTCAACATCGCAAGCGAGGAAATGAAAGGGCGTATTATCGGTCGTGAAGGACGTAATATCCGTGCTTTTGAAGCTGCTACGGGAATCGACCTTATTATCGACGATACACCTGAAGCGGTCGTTATTTCAGGGTTCGACCCGTTCAGAAGGGAAGTAGCCCGTGTTGCCCTCGAACGGCTTATGGCAGACGGACGTATCCATCCTGCGCGTATCGAGGAATTGGTTAACAAAACACGAAAAGAGCTGGAAGATGAAATTATCCGTGTAGGTGAAAATGCACTCTTGGAACTAAGTATCCATAATATCCATCCAGAACTTGTCCGTGCTGTCGGTAAAATGAAATACCGCTCAAGTTACGGACAAAACTTGCTCAATCACAGTATCGAAGTAGGTTTCCTTTGTGGCATCATGGCTGTAGAACTTGGGTTAGACGTCAATCATGCCAAGCGTGCAGGTATCCTCCACGACATCGGTAAATGTGTTGACAGAGACATCGAAGGACCTCACGCGCTTCTCGGTATGGAACTTGCCAAAAAGTACAAGGAACATCCTGTTGTTTGCAATGCTATCGGAGCTCACCACGAAGACATCGAAATGGAAAGCGCGATTGCAGTTCTTGTGCAATCTGCCGACAGTATAAGCGGCGCACGTCCGGGTGCGAGACGCGAATCGGTTGAAAACTACGTGAAACGTCTTGAAAAGCTTGAAGAACTCGCAACCAGTTTCGACGGTGTTACCAAAACATTCGCTATCCAGGCGGGTCGTGAAGTGCGGGTAATCGTCGAGCCGGAACGCATAGACGACCTTCATGCAGACCAACTGGCACACGACCTTGCAGCCCGTATCGAAAATGAAATGGAATATCCGGGACAAATCAAGGTTACGGTTATCCGTGAACACCGGAGCTACGGACTGGCGAAGTAGTTCAGGTTATCGCAAAAATTCAAAAGCCCTTCCGGACGTAGTGTCGGGAAGGGCTTTGTTTTGAGTTTTGCACAGCAAATCCCCTCGTTCCACTTTAACAAGGGGATGACGTAGAACTCAATCTAATATATACTTACGGCAACTTGTTTTCTCTCCCCCTTGATAAAGGGGGAATTAGGTTGTGCAGGTGAACATAACACATTTCTTTTCACCGGTTGAGGATACATATCGGTAGAAATCGGATACCCTATTGGTGCATCCAATCCCGTTAGGGATGCAATATCGGTAGGAAACTATTACTATTGCGCTCCTATAGGAGCTTTTAAGAATCGTTAGTCTCAAAAGTAAGTCCCAAACTACATAATATAGTTTTGGGACTGAAAACCTCAAAACAGGATTACTATCCATTATTTAACAACTGTCATCATCTTTGTAGATTCCTTATTGCCTACTCTCAAACGATAATAATAAACACCGCTTGAGAGAGTTGATAGCAACTCATCGGTCAAAGAAACATGATGTAATCCGGCAGGAAGATTTTCATCCACTAGCGTTCTCACGGTTTTTCCTGCTGCGTCAGCGAGAGTCATCTTTGTGTCTGACTGTTTATCAACTGAAAAGTAAATAGTTGTTGTGCTGCTTACGGGATTAGGATAATTCTGCTCTAAAAAGAACTCCTGTACAGCTGTTTGGGTTTCTACTCCTACCATAACCGTAGAGGCAAAAGCTCCTCCTCCATGTGTTCCGATGATAAGCTGCCCGTCGGATTCTCTATAATCCATAGCTTCCACAGTCAGATTACCGATTGTAGTAACACCTTGTTGTGTCCATTCGGTTTTTGTTCCATTTAGAGTTTCGGTTGTGTAGAGTCCGGTACTTGTCCCTACTGCATAGATTGTACTTTCTCCTTTATGGAGTATTTTCACGCAGCGGAAGGAAGGTCCCCATCCACTACCATCGGGACTCATCTCCAAATTTCCTGCTACAGGTGTCCACGAATTTCCGCCATCAATTGTTGAGAACAGACTTTGGACAGAGTAGTTCGAAAACGCAACAAGAATATTATCAGGGTTTTTGGAATCCACTGCAATTGAAGAGATAAAAGAGTTTGCAGGAAAACTTGGTGAGGAAATATTACTGACAGCTCCACCGGAAGATCCAATCTCAACAGTATATAATTTACCAAGATGAGTACCAACAAACAATACTTTAGTGAGTTCTGTGCTTGCACCTATTGCCGTAATAAAATGATTCTGTGGAATTACTCCATTATCCATCGGAACAGCTGTCCATGGGAATGAATAGCCTGAATTAGTGTCAGTTAGTCGGTGTAAATCGGCAACGGTAAAAAGTTTGTTTCCTGCAGGGATATAGAGATTGTTTTCATCCCATGGATCCAGAAACGGGTTTGTAACGAAGAGTTTTGGAACATCTCCTGCGTTTTCGTTGGGCGAAAGGTAATATTGCCTGTTCAAATCAAGGAGAGTGGCTGCAACATACCCGCCTTGGGCAGTTGTAATGAGTATGTTGTCTTTATGTTGAATGGCAGGGATACAGCCGTCACCGCCTGTAATTTGTTGCCATTTCGAATCCGGCGACAATTGATAACCGAGGAAGGTACTGTTATCTTGCAATCCACCAAGTACTCGTTTGTCGCCAGGAGCTTGATGGTCGAGTGCAATTCCATAATATTGTGTGCAAGTAAAACCATTGTTCAGTGTAACCCATGAAGAGATGTCTGCACCGTTAATAGTGGTAAGCATATCCAGTCCACCATCATTTGCTGAATATAATTTGTTCGGGTCTTGATTGTCGAATACCAGATTATGAACATCCGGGTGCATAAATGTAGGGGGGGCAACTATATATGGATACCCTCCCAGATGCTTTACTTTTGTAGTATCGGCAAAACCATTCGTTGAATAATATAAATTGCTTCCGGCAATTAACACTGCATTTTCATCATCGGGTTTTACTGCAAGTGCCAGACAATATCCTGATAGTGCCGCAAATGTTTTGTCAGCCGAGAATTCATTTGTTTGCGACATGGAGAAAAAGGAATCACGCTGTTGCCAAACTCCTCCTGAGTTTGCCCCGTTCCCTTGTACGTATTTGTATTTCCAGAACGTATATTTCTCATTATAAATATCGGTATAGATGTCCGAATACCTGCGAGGTCTCTCTGCCAGTACATAAAGAATATTCGGATTAGAGGGAGCGTATGCCAAACGGTATCTGCGTAATGAATCTGCGAATCCCGTCGGTGTAATATTCGTCCAGTTTGTTCCGTCGGCAGAACGGAACACTCCATAGCTTTTTGTTTTTTCTCCGAATTCACCTGCCGATAGAGCCGAGTACATTATGCCGCCGGGTGTTATGACTATCGTAGAATTAAAACATGGCATGGCAGAATCGCCCAGAACATTTATCCACGAATCTCCACCATCTAAAGAACGCATGATGCCACCGTAACATGCTGCATATAGTTCGTCGCTAGCAGAGTTTACGGGATTTATAGCAATATCCCAAACCCCTTGGAATGAAGTGGCTAAAACATTAGGCTTCAAGGTATTCACTTGAGTTGAGGGTAAAACCTTCCATGTTACCCCGCCGTCAATAGATTTGTATATTCCTGTTCCTGTAAGAATTGTTCGGAAGTTAGTGCTTGTTCGCCGTTCGGTAGTAGAAAGGACTTCGCCTGTGCCCATGTACCATATATTGGTTTTCCCTGGTCGTTTATCCTGCACGATACAGCTTACATGCTGGAATTCGTTGGCAGGTAGGGTTTTCGTCCATGTATTTCCCTTGTCAACTGAACGCCACACACCACCCGTAGCACCACCTACAAGCATGATATTCGGCTTTGTTATATCCTGAGCGAACGTTAGAGTTCTTCCTCCTACATTATAGGGCCCTATTGCAGCAAACTCCATCGTAACATCTGTTGAGGTCAGTTTATCATTCTTCGAGAGCATATCGCGATGCGGAAGTGCAGCTGGAATCTTTTTTGCAAATTCCAGTTCATTTGTTCGAATATTATCAGGAATAGTATGAGTTTCAGGATTTGCTGTGCGCATCATTTCCCATTGATACCGCTTAACAGGTGAATCGCCGGCATCCATTTCTTTTGTTAGGTTCTGACCATACAACGAAGAAATAATCAAAGGGAAAAGCAATATCAATCCAAAAGATCTCCCTGGGAAATGAGTAATAAAAGTTTGCATAGGTGTTTTGAGAGGAAATGAGAAAGAGTAAGATTATTATTACAGAGAACAAATATCGTAAAATTTCTTATGTCTGAGTAATAATTATTGTTTCGGAGGGATTGGTTCCCATTCTACGACGGGTATCTTCCCAAGTGAATAAGCATTTTTTTTTGTGGGAACACAAAAAGAAATTGCCCCATCAGGGGCAATTATTGGGGGGCTCAATATAATTGTATCGACATCACGTTACTGCTCGCGTCTCATTTCTCTATCAAGCTGACGTTGTT
>CALMMI010000421.1 GCA_937868245.1 uncultured Ignavibacteria bacterium
TTGTAATTTCAGAATTGGATAAAGATAGTAAGGGGTTAGATTTTGGGCTCAATTTCAAAGCAGTTACAACTGATATTGCCAAACCTGTAAAAGGTGCTATCCATGTTATATTGGAGCATCATGATGATGGTAATAAATCAGGTACACAGTATGATTCCGACCTTAATAGGGATTTTCTGTTTACAATTATCTGAAAGGTAACCGAGTGTATTGAAGTCCCTTCGTATAACAAGCCGAGGGACTTCGCTGTTTTCAGCAAACGAAGTGAATCCAAATAATTCAGCATATTCTACAAATAACTTGGCAAAAAATGAACTTTGTGTGTATTTTTGCCACATAGTTTAGTTCAATGTATTGTATTCCATTTTCGGAGGTCTTATGCGTCGTTCTTTGCAATGGGGGAGTGTGGTAATTTCCGCACTAATCGGTATTGTTCTTGTGCTTGGATTGTCATATATAAGCGGTTCGAAATTTGCAACCCCTCCGTTTCCGATTATGGCAATACTTTCGGGCTTTATTGTTACAGGGATTATTGCCGGAATTATATCCAAAGAAAAAACTATTTTAGAGCCAGGTATAGCCGCTATTCTTGTAAGCATTGTTACAGCATTTGTACTCCCCTGGATGCAGTTGAAAGGGTTCACCGATATGCAGCCTGCAAGTTTGTGGCTTGTGCTTGCAAACGGTGTTCTAATGACGTTTATGGGAGCATGGGCAGGAGAACACATCCAAGGTGAAGAAGATACAAAAGCAGAAACATCTACAATTGAATGGGGATGGATTATTTGCGGCGGAGTTATCGGAGTAGCTGTAAGTATGCTTTTGGCAAGCTCGGTAGTTGTATTGTTAAGCGGAGGATTCAAACTTACGTATCATCTCATTGCATTTGTTACAGGGCTTTTCTGTACAGGAATATTGGTCGGCTGGAGGTCGCCCGGGGTTACGATTCGCGAAGCGGCACTTGCAGGATTCCTAACAGTTATAATCGATATTGATGCAATTATGTTAACCCTCGGTTTGGAAAATGAAGAATTAAGTATGCTGTTGATGTACGGAGCTGCAATTGGAATTGTGGTAGCATTAATCGGCGGTTTTATCGGCGAGAAAATTCAGAGTAACTAAATGACTATATTACAACAGTTTATCGGTATCATTCTTCACCTGGACATTCACCTTGCAGCACTTGCTTCTGAATACGGCATTTGGATGTACGGTATTTTATTCCTTGTAATTTTTTGTGAAACGGGATTGGTGGTAACACCGTTTTTACCCGGAGATTCTTTGCTGTTTGCCGCAGGAAGTTTGTGCGCAATCAGTACTATTAATATTTACCTACTTGTTCCTCTTTTGATTGCTGCTGCTGTTCTTGGGGATTCAACAAATTATTGGTTCGGGCGTGGATTCGGCTTGCGATTCCAAAACAGGGAATCAAGGTTTATAAAGCGAAAATACTTAGAGCAGACCGAACAATTCTACCATAAGCATGGGGCTAAAACAGTAATATTAGCTCGTTTTATGCCGATTATCCGCACATTTGCTCCGTTTGTAGCAGGCATTGGCAGCATGAACTACCGTAAATTTTTGAGTTTTAGTGTATTTGGTTCTATTCTGTGGATAGGGTCGTTCACTTTTGGCGGCTTTTTCTTTGGGAATATCCCGTTCTTTAAGAAGAACTTTACGCTGGTGATTGTTGCTATTATGGTTATTTCGTTGTTGCCGGGGATTGTGGGGTATGTGAGAGCGCGTGGGATGAGAAAAGTATAAGCAAGTATGAAAAATTATTTGATAGTTGTTGAAAAGACAGATACAGGGTATTCTGCATACTCAGCTGACATAGACGGTTGTATAGCAACTGGTGCAACAAAAGAAGAAATTCATGTAAACATACATGAGGCTATTGAATTTCATTTAGAGGGACTGAAGTTGGAGGGAATAGATATTCCTGAGCCGCAATCTTATGTTGAATATCATCAGATTTAATTTAACAAAGTGAAAAAACGAAGGAGACACCAATGAACACGATTTTTCAAATGAACACATCTGAATTGGATGAGAAGTTTCTTGCAGGGATAAAAACATTATTCCAAAGCAAAACCATAGAAATTTCTATTAGGGATATTCATGAGGAAATGGATGAAACAGAATATTTGATGAGTTCAGTAGTAAACAAACAACACTTACAGACAGCTATTGATTATATTGAAGAAGGAAAAGATTTAGTAAGTTTTTCTGCAGAAGAATTTGAGAGATTAGTCAATGAGAAAAGTTGAATTTAATCCAAAAGCTTTTGAGGAGTTTACTGAATGGGCTTCGTTGGATAAAAAACTATTCATACGAATAAGTGAGTTGATACTTCATATTCAGCGTTCTCCATTTATAGGAATCGGCAAGCCTGAACCGCTAAAGCATCAGTGGAAAGGGTACTGGTCGCGTAGAATAAACGATGAACACCGTTTAGTATATAAAATTACTGATGATTCTATCATTATTGCTTCTTGTAAATTTCATTATCCTTCGTAGGAATCTAAAGAGATAAATTTATAGTAATTTAGACCATGTACTTAATGTTAGGAATATGGTTTCTTATGTAAATAGATAAAAAATATATTCCCCAATGCTCCAATACCTCATAAAACGAATACTCCTCTTTATCCCGACATTGCTCGTGATTACCCTGATTTCCTTCTGTATAAGCCGTCTTGCGCCCGGTGATCCTGCTGCGCTGAAGGCAGGTGTAGGCAGTGAAGGTGCTATGTCCTCCTCCGGTGGACTGAACGAAAAAATCATCGACATGGTGCGCAAACAATGGCACTTGGATAAACCGATTTGGAAACAATATGTTATCTGGACAGGCGGATTGATGGGGATGGACTTTGCAAGTGTCTATGAAAAGGAAAATGCAGACTGGTCACGGTTCAGTTTTACCGGCAAGCCGGATTTCGGTACATCGTTCCAAGATAACCGCCCGGTTTTTGAGAAAATGCTTGAACGTGTCCCGATTACACTCAGTATGAACCTGATTGCCGTTATACTTGCATATATTATTGCAGTACCTTTGGGCATTTATTCTGCAACTCATCAGGATTCTTTATTCGACCGTGTTTCCACATTCTTATTATTTGCAATGTACTCTTTGCCCGTATTTTGGGTGGGAACTATGGCGGTAACATTTCTCTGTAACTACGAATATTTAAGTATATTTCCATCCACGGGTATCCGCGCGACCGATTTTTCGGATAACTGGACGTTCTGGCAGAAGTTTTCTGATTATGCAGCCCATCTAACCTTACCCATTATAATATACACATACGGAAGTTTTGCATTTATCTCACGTCAAATGCGGAGCGCGATGCTTGAAACAGTGCGTCAGGATTATATCAGGACAGCCAGAGCCAAAGGGCTTTCTGAACGGGTGGTAATCTACAAACATGCGCTTAGGAACTCACTTATTCCGGTTATTACACTTCTTGCAGGAATTTTGCCGAGCTTAATCGGAGGAAGTGTGATTGTGGAAACAATTTTCAGTATTCCCGGTATGGGAGAGCTTTCATTTAAAGCACTTGTAGCACGCGACTATCCGATGATTATGGCAGTATTTACCATCTCAGCGGTAATGACACTTGCCGGGATTCTCATATCGGATATTCTCTATTCTTTTGCCGATCCACGTATCGCTTTTTCTAAAAAGAACAGCTGATTGTTTTTAATTACTTTGCAAAATATGATCCTTCGTTAGAAACAATTGGGACCTTGGAGGTTTTCGAAAACCTTCAAGGTCTTAATCGTATTATAGAAATTCTCTACTTAAAAAAAACTCTACTTCATCCCGTTGATAAAGGGGACCGAGGGGATTAAATGTATAATAAATTCTCAATCTATCTACAATGCCTGAATTAACAGACGAGTCAGAACTTTCCTATCAAGATAAACGTTCTATAATTGAAGCACTTATATTTTCATCCGACGAGCCGCTTTCCGTTGAACTTCTCACTCAAATAGTACAATCAGGAAGCTCGATATTCGGATTCACCGATTCTACGGATGAAACTCCCAACAAGCAGGAAATTGCTGAGTATTTTGCTAAAATAATTGGTGAAATAAACGAAGAACTTGCTTCTACTTCACGTCCATATAGGATTGTAACAGTTGCAGGCGGGTATCATTTTGCAACAACACCCGAGCAAGGCGAATATGTACAAAAGCTTCTCAAATCCAAATCACGCAGACGGCTCTCACAAGCAGCTCTT
>CALMMI010000422.1 GCA_937868245.1 uncultured Ignavibacteria bacterium
AACGTAAATTACATGGCTTGCAACTTTTGCAATCTGTGTATCACCTTCACTTGCAATTGCAATCACCTTACCCCGGCGAGCACGTACTTCCTCGATACCGGAAAGTATCTTATCGTACACATCATCTTTTGTTGCGATGAAAACAACGGGCATATTATCGTCAATAAGAGCAATTGGTCCGTGTTTCATTTCAGCAGCAGGATACCCTTCGGCGTGAATATAGCTGATTTCTTTTAGTTTTAATGCACCTTCCAAAGCAACCGGGAAATTATATCCACGACCAAGATACAGAAAATTTTGTGCATGTGCATACTCTTTAGCAATTGCACGGATAGTATCTGCATGGTCTAATATATACTGTATTTTTTCAGGGATAGCGGATAATGCTTCTGCAAGTTGCTTTCCTTCGGTACTCGAAACATTTCTTAACCTTCCTAAGTATAAAGCAAGTAATGATAGTACTGCAAGTTGTGAAGTGAATGCCTTTGTTGAAGCAACACCTATCTCCGGTCCGGCGTGGGCATATACTCCGGCATCAGTTTCACGGGCAATACTGCTGCCTACTACATTTACAATCCCGAGGATTGTTGCACCCTTTAGCTTTGCTTCACGAAGCGCAGCATAAGTATCGGCAGTCTCACCCGACTGCGAAATTGCAATAACAATGTCGTCGGGATGTATAATAGGAGAACGGTATCGGAATTCGGAAGCGTATTCAACTTCCACCGGAATTCGTGCAAGGCGTTCAATCATATATTCA
This sequence comes from uncultured Ignavibacteria bacterium, assembly GCA_937868245.1. Classification (GTDB taxonomy): domain Bacteria; phylum Bacteroidota; class Ignavibacteria; order Kapaibacteriales; family UBA961; genus JADJXV01. Next base: position 761 of record CALMMI010000422.1, read on the forward strand.
CCAACTAAACCGGAATGCCACGATGTACCGCATCCGATAATAATCAACCGTTTGGCGTTTCGTAGTTTATCTGCAACTACTCTTAGTCCGCCGAGTTTAACATTTCCTTCTTCAATTAACAAGCGTCCTCGGATTGCATCACGGAATGTAGAAGGTTGCTCGTAAATCTCTTTGAGCATGAAATGCTCGTAACCACCTTTTTCGATACTTTTAAGGTCAAATTCCAGTTGATGTATCGTGCCGTTTGTGGTTTCGTTGTCGATTGTTTTAGTGGTATATCCGTCTCTGTTGATAACAGCCATTTCATTATCGTTTAGATAGATAACCTGGCGGGTATGCTGAATGATAGCAGAAGCGTCAGAAGCAATAATATATTCTCCTTCGCCAATTCCAAATACAATCGGGCTGCCACGTCGTGCAGCAATAAGTGTATTGGGTTCGTAGGTGGACATCACAACCAACCCGAAAGTACCATCAATTTCTGTAAGTGCCAATCTGACTGCAGTTTCAAAATCAAGCGTACGTTTATATAAATCACCGATAAAGACTGCTAAAACCTCTGAATCCGTGTCGGATTTAAACGTATAACCGTCTAAAAGTAATTTTTTCTTGATAGCAAGGTAATTTTCAATGATTCCATTATGGATTAAGGTGATATTTCCAGTGAAATCAGTGTGAGGATGGGCATTAATATCGTTCGGTTCGCCGTGGGTTGCCCAACGAGTGTGACCGATGCCTATTGTTGACGTAAGTGCAGCAGGATTAACGATTTTCTCCAAATCAGCAACTTTCCCTGCTTTCTTTGAGATTACTATTTTACTGTGTTCAATAGTGGCAATACCTGCTGAATCATAACCTCTGTATTCCAATCGTTTTAGCCCGTTCATAATTATTGGGCAAGCCGGCTTTGAGCCGATATATCCTACAATTCCGCACATAAATTTCTCCTGTTTATTATGAATTTACAAGTCTGACGAAGCATTATGCTTTTTCTTGGATAAGGATTGAGTATATTTGTATTCGAGTTCACATTTGTTTCAAATTTTTGGAGTATTTTGGATGAAGAGAATTTTCTCATGGAGCTATGTGCCGGTGTATTTTTTGCTCCTCATCGTTCTTCCTACCGCAGGAACGCTTTTGGCTGCCTATTTGGCAATATTTAAGGGGATGATATCATGGAGTGATATCATTATTTTTACTGTTATGTATGTGATTACTGAATTGGGAGTTACGGTTGGCTATCACCGAATGCTGGTCCACCAAAGTTTCCAAACTAACCCTGTAGTCAAGTTCATATTTCTCATGTTAGGGTCAATGACTATGCAAGGACCTGCAATTAACTGGGCTAGTATTCACCTGAAACACCATGCTTTTACAGATGACCATGAAGATCCGCACAGCCCGACAATGAAAGGGTGGCTACATTCACATTTCGGATGGATTTTTTCTACTACTCAAGAAGAAGTAGAAGAAGCACGTAAAACTTTCGGTAGAAAATTCTATCAAGATAAATTAATTGTTTTTATGAACAATACGTTTTTCTTGTGGACAGTTCTTGGGTTTGTAATTAGTTATCTTTTAGGTGGGTGGACAGGTCTTTTGTGGGGTGGATTTGTTCGTTTGTTCTTTACATTGCATGTTACATGGAGCGTAAACTCGGTTTGCCATATATTCGGAAGCCGTTTGTTCAATACAACAGACGAGAGTAAGAATAATTTCGTTATCGGGTTACTTGCAATGGGTGAGGGATGGCATAATAATCATCATGCTTTCCCGCGTTCAGCGTTTCACGGGATGCGTTGGTGGCAGATTGATTTTTCAGGTTACCTAATTCGTGGAATGGAAGCTATTCATTTAGTAAAGAACGTGTACCGAGTTCCTGAAAAGGTATTGGCTGAGAAGGCAGTAAAGTAAAAACAATCATATTAAAGTATGATATTATATCAAAAGACGAGCTATTACATAGTTCGTCTTTTTTTATAGAACTTTTTAATCTTTATAGCTCAAGTGAAATTTGTACTTCCGGCAGATTCAGGCAACATTAATTACGAAAATTGGATGCCTGTTGTACTGCAAGCAGAGTATTGGCAATTCATCTGCAAATTTTTAAACCTTTAATAATATATAATAAATAGTTTTCCTAAGCCTCAAATTTATCTTATTTTTGCCGCAATAAACTTTGCTCTTGATTTTGTCTTTTATTCCCGACGAAAATCTATGAACCCAAAATTACTTTTTATCCTATTAGTGACAATAGTTATATGCTGCTTTACAGAAGAAAGCATTGCCCAGTTGCCTAAAAGTAAATATGCAGAATGTCCGTTACCCGGTTCAAGAAGTGTTCGGGACACAGTGATGGATGTACAGTTTAGAGATAAAACACTACTTCCAAATTGCGTTTCAATAAAACGTGAAATGATTGAAGTAAATGGCAATAAGCAGCAAGCTCTCAGATTGCGATTCCTGCGCGCCC
>CALMMI010000423.1 GCA_937868245.1 uncultured Ignavibacteria bacterium
AAAGGTACTTGCAAAATATGCACTCGAAAATAACAACCTTGATTATGCAATCGAACAGGTGGAAATTCAAATGAAAGAAATGCAAGATGCGCTTATGGCATTGAAAGCAGCTGCACAAGCCAAAGACAACAAAACTCTTCACCGACATGGACTCTTCCGCAATGACCGAATATCCTCTTAGCTTTTGGGAACGTGACAGTTTCTTACACTATGATTTTATCGTTGTCGGTGGTGGAATTATCGGACTTTCCACGGCAATTTCCCTCCGTACTTCAGCACCAAACGCGTCAATTCTTCTCCTTGAACGGGGAATATTCCCATCAGGAGCCAGCACCAAAAATGCAGGTTTCGCCTGTTTTGGAAGCCTAACCGAAATACTATCGGATTGCCAGCGTATAGGTGAAGATGCTACACTGGATATTATAGAAAAAAGATGGAAGGGTTTGGAAATCCTCCGCAATCGCCTTGGTGACAAATCTATAAACTATCAACAGCACGGAGGATATGAATTACTTTTCGATGAACAGAAAGATGCTGTTGACAAGATTGATTATGCTAATGCAATGCTTCACCGGTTGTTTGAAAAAGATGTTTTTTCAGTTCGGAATTCTCTTATCAGACAGTTTGGTTTTAATGAAAATAACGTTCATTCCCTTATCCTAAATCCATTCGAAGGGCAAATTCACTCGGGTATGATGATGAAATCACTTATACGCTATGCAACAGAATTGGGTATTGAGATTCTTACAGGGATTAATGTTCAGGAAATAATTGATGAAGGTAATTACTGCTCTCTCAGAAGTAGCCATAGTTCGGGTGATATTACATTTCGTGCAGGAAAAACTGCTGTTTGTACTAATGCCTTTATCCCTGTGTTATTGCCGGAATATTCTATCAAACCCGGACGCGGACAGGTTCTAATCACTACTCCTATTGATTCACTCAAATTCAAAGGTGTTTTTCATTTTGATGAAGGCTTCTATTATTTCCGTAATGTGAACAACAGGGTGTTGTTCGGAGGTGGTCGTAATATGGATTTTGCAGGGGAGGAAAGCGGAGAACTCTCCACTTCACATCTTATACAACATAGACTGGAAGAACTTTTGCATTCAGTAATATTACCCGGAACTCCGTTCCAAATTGAGCACCGATGGGCAGGAATTATGGGTTTTAGCAGTTCCAAACTGCCGATTGTGCAAAAATCATCCCCTAATATTGCAGTTGGCTTTGGTTGCAACGGCATGGGAGTTGCTTTGGGTAGCGAGACGGGAAGGGAAACTGCTGAATTGCTTGTCTCATCATGATTCACAGCCAAGTAGGTAGTTACAGGCATCTTCTTTTTACTCTGATTAATCATGATGTTCAAAAATGAAGAATACATCACTTGAAAAACACAATTCCGGTATAGATACTCTTCGCGGAATTTCTATCTTATCGGTACTTCTTTTACATCTGAACATTCAGATTCCTTTTAAGAATACATTTCTGGGCAGCATCACCCCTAAAATGGTCTATACTATTTTCTTTTTCAGTGGTTACTATGGCGTTTGTATTTTCTTTGTAATCTCCGGTTTTTTAATCACCACTTCTGTTCTCAAAAAGTGGGGATCATTACCCCAAATAAGTATTCTAGGGTTTTACTCTATGCGGTTTGCCCGAATTATGCCACTGCTCATTACATTGATTATTATCCTTTCCCTGCTCCATCTTACAGGTGTTAGCGGGTTTATTATCAATCCTGCACGCTCCTCACTACTCAACACTATCTTTGCAGCCCTTACCTTCCATATAAACTGGCTTGAATTGACACGCGGGTATTTGCCGGGGTCATGGGATATTCTTTGGTCGCTTTCAATAGAGGAGTTCTTTTATTTATTTTTTCCGTTGGTCTGTTTTTTGGCTCGAAAGGAACGGAATGTAGTCATCATCATGTCATCATTTTTATTTATTTCTCCATTTGCCCGAACAGTTTGGTTCACATGGAGCGAATTGGCAGACCGTAACTATTTTGCCTATATGGATGCAATTGCCCTTGGCTGTATTGCTGCTATTATTGCCCATAGAGTTATTCTTAGCAAGAAATCACTCCTTAGCATTAAGGTTGTAGGGTTGATTTTATTTTTGTTGATTATGCTTTTCAGAAGAGCTGTATATCAAATGGGGCTTACCGGCATCGGATTGAACATTACACTTTTGTCAATAGGTACTGCATTATTACTGATTTGGATTCAAAAGAGACTTCTATCAAAAGAACAAAAACCATCCCGTTTCACGGGTTATCTCCGATATTTAGGGCGAAACAGTTATGAAGTATATCTTACTCACATGTTTGTAGTTATTGGAATTGTAGGATTATTCAGGTGGTTGAATCTTTCGGGTGAGTGGATATGGGGGCTTTATATTTCAGCGGTAGCTATTTCAGGACTGTTAGGTGACTTTGTAACGAAGTATTTTTCAAATCCTATCAATTTGAAATTACGTGCATGGCTTAAGTCGAAACATGATACTCATGAAGTTGTTTCTGGCTAACACTAAATTCAAAGTAATTTTGTCGTCTATGAAAGCTAGGTCCTCAATTCAAGCCGAAAATTTCCTTTACTTCAGAACTACTTCTTTTGTTTATATATTCTAAGGAACTCAATGCTCCCAACTATTGGTAAACCCGCC
>CALMMI010000424.1 GCA_937868245.1 uncultured Ignavibacteria bacterium
TATGGTTCAGTACCGAAAGAAATAATCAGATTATCCAAAAGCAACGAAATTGATATATTGGTGATGGGTGCTCACGGACACAGGGGGTTCTTTGATTTCTTTTATGGAACTACAATTTCTCCTGTTCGACATTCACTAAAGATACCGATAGTTATTATACGGTAAGTGGTTTATAAAGAAAAATGTATCGATAAAGTAAATCGAATCTGTTGTCAGAATGTTTAGCTAAGACACAAACAGTTAATGTAAATTTGAAAAGACGACCCTTCCCGATAAGGAGTCGTCTTTTCCATTTTTAAACGGAATACAGGTACAGTTCAATGTTCTTGAATAGATTCCTTGTAAGTAACACGATGTATAATTCTTCCTCTTCAATTGATTTTTTGTAATTTTGCCACATGAGTACCAAACAAACCCCATTGATGCGGCAATATAGTCAGATTAAGCAGAAGAATCCTGATGCAGTTCTCCTTTTTAGAATGGGAGATTTTTTTGAAACTTTCGAGGGAGATGCCGAAATAACCGCCAGAGTCTGCGGGATCACTCTTACGAAACGCAATAACGGAGAAGCAGGTGAAGTTCCCCTTGCAGGGTTCCCCCATCACCAGTTAGATAATTACCTTCCAAAACTTGTTCGGGCAGGATACCGTGTTGCTGTTTGTGAGCAACTTGAAGACCCTAAATTGGCTCGAGGAATAGTAAGACGCGGAGTGGTGGAAGTGGTAACCCCGGGAGTTGCCATGAATGATAAATTATTAGATTCAAAACATAACAATTATGTTGCGGCGCTCTATTTCCTTACGTTGAAATCCGGTGAAATAATGGCAGGACTTGCCAGTGCAGATGTATCTACCGGACAGTTCTTTACATCGGAAGTTCTTATTCATGATTTACTTTCCCTTCTTGAAACACTAGCCCCTGCTGAAATAATAGTAAGTAAACCGCAGCTTAAAGTAATAACAGAGCACCTGAGCGATCTTTCGTTTACTCCTGTAATAACAAAACTTGAAGATTGGATTTTCGACAGCCAATTTGCCTCGGAAAACTTGATTCGTCATTTCAAAACCACTTCGTTAAAAGGGTTTGGAGTAGAATCTCAAACAGCAGGGTTAATTGCTGCCGGAGCAACGTTGCATTATGTTTCTGAAACCCAACAAGGGGGAGCATCCCAAATCAAGCGGATGAGTGTATTTAATCCATCGGAATTTATGACATTGGATTTTGCAACACGCCGCAATTTGGAAATAATCTTTTCGATGAAAGATTCAGGACGAGAAGGCACACTAATTTCAATTCTCGATAAAACGAAAACCCCAATGGGCGGGCGGATGTTCAAACAGTGGATTACAAGACCCCTAAGAGCGGTAGAGCCTATTCAAAGGAGACTTGATGCTGTTGGTTCTTTGGTGGAAAGTGGCGGCAGTTCAGATTTCCTAAGGAGCGAAATGTCCGAAATTGGTGATATGGAGCGTTTGATTTCAAAAGTATCAACAGGGCGTGCCAACCCCAGGGATGTTGTGTCTCTTAAAAAAAGTTTACAGAAGATTCCTTCAATCCACTCTATTCTTTCTGATATTAATTCACCTGCACTTCAATCGCTGGCAAATGCTCTTGAACCGCTTGACGGAGTTGTGGCTATGATTGAGCAGGCACTGGCTGATGACATTACAGCTCAACTTGGCTCAGGCGCGTGTTTTCGTGAAGGATTTTCATCTGAGATTGATATGTACCGCGAGGCAATGTATTCCGGTAAAAACTGGATTGCAAGTTATCAGGCAACAGAGCGGGAAACTTCCGGGATACCATCCCTTAAAGTGAGTTTTAATAATGTTTTCGGGTATTATATCGAAATTAGCAATACACATAAAAGCAAAGCACCAGCACATTACGACCGAAAGCAAACAATTTCGACGGGTGAACGATACACAACCAGGGAATTAAAAGAAATTGAAACAAAAATCCTGACAGCAGAAGAAAAAATTGCTGAAGTTGAGCATCGGTTATTTGTGGAACTCCGAACGAAAATCGCCGATTATACAGACCAAATTCAAATACTTGCTTCACGCATTGCTGCACTGGATTGTATTCAAAGTTTTGCTCATGCCGCACGGGAATATAATTATTGCAAACCGACAATTGATGATTCAAATACGCTTGTTATTACCAATGGGCGGCATCCTGTAGTTGAACGGGTTCTGCCGCTTGGAGAGCACTTTTCGCCGAACAGTACAAAACTCTCAACGGAGTCTGACCAGATTCATATCATTACAGGTCCGAATATGTCGGGTAAATCCTGTTATCTCCGGCAGGTGGGATTGATTGTCTTACTGGCACAAATAGGGTCCTATGTTCCGGCTTCGGATGTGCATTTAGGTGTAATCGATAGAATTTTCACAAGGGTAGGTGCGCAAGATAATATTACAGCAGGAGAAAGTACCTTTTTAGTAGAGATGCAAGAAGCCGCGAATATTCTCAATAATGCTACCAACAAAAGTCTGATACTATTGGATGAAGTTGGAAGAGGCACTGCAACATTTGATGGAATTTCCATAGCCTGGGCTATTGCAGAATACTTACATGATAATACCTGTGCAAAAACATTGTTTGCAACCCATTATCATGAATTGAACGATCTTGCCGGACAGTTTGAACGGATTTGTAATTATAAAGTTGAAGTGCAGGAAATCGGTAACTCTGTTATATTTACCCACAGGGTTATTGCAGGTGCAAGTGACCATTCATTTGGAATTCATGTTGCCCAAATGGCAGGTCTGCCTGCGGTTGTGATCGAAAGGGCAACAGAGATTCTAAAGGAGTTAGAACAGAAAGGTGATAAAAATATTGTTCAAGTTCCTGCGTCAACTAAAGAAACAGAAGGTAATTACCAACTTTCCTTCTTTGAAATTAAGGATGATGCCTTACGTGAGAAAATACGTGCGCTCGACCTTAACAAACTAACCCCTATGATGGCACTGCAAACCTTAGTAGAACTACAGAAAGAATCAGGCAAAAAGAATAAGCGGTAAATCTGTGTAAGGTTCTACTATGTATAAGCACTCTATGGTAAATAAAGCTATTGTTCTGAACTGTTAAAATTGTTAAAATGTTTTTTTTCAAGTAACATTCACCATTGTAATGTGTTAATCCACATGAACGCCCTTATGTTTCAGCTAAAAGTTTATTGAAGTTAAAATTGCGGATTTGAAAAAAAAGTTTGCTTTTCTCAAAATTTCCTTGCAATATTGCGGTACTTTAATTGTACGACCACTTAGAGTGCCTTTGTTTTATGATAATTTACCATAAAGTTCAGCTTTAAATACTTAGATTTACCCGCTGTTTATCCAATACAGACACAAAAAATTATTTTCAGTTTATTTTAAATTTATTTTAGTTTTATAGGAGTTCGTTTCTATGAAAAAGATTACGATTTATGCTTTAAGGTGCCTTGCACTTATTGCAGCGATTACGCTAACCGGCAGTAGCATAATGAATGCTCAAACTCCGGTTAAAAGAGTGTTGGTTGAAGAAGGTACAGGAGCGTGGTGCGGTTATTGCCCACGTGGAGCTACAACCCTTCTGAATACTATCGATAAGTATCCCGGTAAAGTGATTGGGGTTGCGGTTCATAATAAATCCAATGGCCGTCCAGATATGATGGCATTGCCTGATGAACCAACGTTCTCATCCAACTTTATCGATGGTTATCCAAGTATGACTATTGATAGAAAAAGATATAGTGTTTCCGGAACACGCATCGGTGTTAGCGACGGTGCTATCTTAGGTCCTATTCAAGCTCAGA
>CALMMI010000425.1 GCA_937868245.1 uncultured Ignavibacteria bacterium
ATATGATCATCCAATTTATACTGTTCTTTCAATCCTATTATATTGAGCTGAATATTATTCTCAGGGGCTACAGTGTGCCTGTAATCATGAAGAATTTCTAAAATATCATTATCAACGTAATCGCAATACGTAGCATCTACAATAACATTTGAATTAGGAGGTGCATTCCATAATGTATCCTTTATCGTAGCCTTGTTAAGGAAAGTAGCCTGATTCGCTAATTCCAACCGTAACGTTTCGCCCACATGCAGTTTCTCTTTTTCGATTGTAAACGGGTTCTTGTAATTGTTACGAAGAATATAAAAAATACTGATTACCAACCCGATGATAATTCCGATGAGAAGATCGGTAAATATGATAGCTACGATTGTAGCAGCAAACGGTATGAATTGATTCCATCCCTTAGAATACATTTCCTTGAACAAGGAGACTTTTGCCAATTTGTATCCTGTTACCAATAGTATGGCAGCCAGTGATGCTAATGGGATTAGATTAAGCAGAGGAGTAATCAGCAATACACTCAGAAGCAAGAATACACCATGTAATATGGCTGACATTTTTGTTTCAGCACCGGCGTTAATATTTACTGAACTGCGAACAATAACAGAAGTAATAGGAATACCACCTATTAACCCCGAAACCATATTGCCAATACCCTGCGCAATAAGCTCCTTGTTAGGAGGAGAGAGACGTTTATGGGGGTCTATATTATCCACAGCCTCAAGATTGAGGAGTGTTTCCAATGTGGCAATTATTGCCAATGTGAATGCAATAACGCAAACATTGTAATTCCCAAGTTGGGAAAAGTCAGGAAATTTAAAAATTGTAGAAGCATCACTAAGATTTACCGAAGGAATCTTAACAAGGTGTGTAGGTTCAATTGCAAAAAATGGAGCGAAATTTTGAAAGAGGGAATTTAATCCTACTCCAAGTAACACTACAAACAAAGATGCCGGAAAGAACTTAACATTTTTGAATGGTGTTTTGTACCAGTAGATTAAGATTACAAGTGAAATTCCACTTATTAGAATTGCACCAGGTGTAAAAATATTGAGCATTCTTATAAGCTCGCTGAAGGTATTTTCACCATCGGATTGCAAAAACGTAAAATCATCTTCGGCTGTTCTATCAACTCCAAAAGCATGAGGAATCTGCTTTAGGATAAGAATAATCCCGATTGCAGCCAGTAATCCTTTTATAACATTCGAAGGAATGTAGGATGCAATTAACCCGCCTTTCATAATTCCGAATACAAGCTGAATAACACCGGCTATTACCACCGCAGCAAGAAAAACCTCATAACTCCCTAATTGAGTTATTGATGCAAGTACAACAGCTGCAAGCCCAGCAGCAGGTCCGCTTACACTCGTTTGAGACGCACTTAAAAAACCTACTACAATACCACCGATAATTCCCGAAATCAAACCTGAAAGGAGAGGTGCACCCGAGGCTAACGCAACTCCTAAACACAAAGGCAGAGCAACAAGAAATACTACTATACTCGCCGGTAAATCATTCTTTAAGTTTTTTACCATACAAACCACTTTACAAATGTGAAGAAAAAATGAATGTTAATAGTTTTAGACATGAGAGGACGATTACAGAAGATTCATAATTGTAGAAAAATCTGTCAGTTTTAATTTTTTTTTAGATTTAATTCAAATAAAAACTGGAGGCATTTGCCAAATTACAAGAACTAAAACAGCCGGTGAAAGTGTTATTTTAGAGAGAAATGAGAAGAACAGTTTGTGTATATGCCACATTTTCGGTATTATCGTGGTAATAATGATTCTGATATTTTGAACGTAGAGCAGCTTAAACTCTGTCTTGTCTTGTAATTATATCCTCAATTGAGAACTTAAAGAAACGATGATTAATTATATTATCCGTAAACTTGGTTATTCACTGTTGGTGCTGTTCGGTGTAATTACCGTTACATTCTTCATTAACTTCGTATTACCCGGCGACCCGGCAAGATTAATGCTCGGACAAAGAGCAGACCAGGCTTCAATAAAAGCATTACAGCAACAGCTTGGTCTTGATAAACCGAAAATTGTCCAATACGGAAATTTTTTAGTAAATCTGCTTCATGGGGACTTCGGACGCTCTTTTTCAACCAATAGGGATGTATTCGGTACAATCACAGAACGGTTTCCTGCCACTGCATTGCTTGCCACAACAGCGATGGTCTTTTCTACAATTTTGGGGATGATTTTAGGAATTGTAGCAGCAATGCGCCCTAATTCCTGGTTAGACAGCTCCTTGATGGGATTTGCACTTTTTGGTATTTCACTTCCGTCCTTTGTTTTGGGATTGCTGTTAATGCTAGTATTTGGTGTTTATCTGGATTGGTTGCCTATTTCAGGGTATATCGACCGGGGGTGGGAATTTCTCCTGTTGCCGATGCTTACGCTTGCCCTTCGTCCCCTTTCAATCATTGCAAGAGTTACCCGAAGCAGTATGCTCGATGTTCTCGGGCAGGATTATATCCGTACAGCCAAGGCTAAAGGACTTCCTGCGCGTGTTGTTATTATGCGCCATGCCCTTAGAAATGCACTTAACCCTGTTGTTACAACGGTAAGTGCCTGGTTTGCAGGCTTGCTTGCAGGTACGTTCTTTGTAGAATATATTTTTAACTGGCCCGGAATAGGGACTGTGGCAATAGATGCAATTTTGAAATTGGATTACCCGATGATTCAAGGAACTGTACTGTTTACTGCACTTGTTTTTGTGCTGGTGAATGCTGTTGTCGATATACTGTATGTATTTTTGGATCCAAAAGTAAAATTAGCATAATTTCATGAAAACAAAATTGGTACACAAAACTCAATCCAAAAGTTTAGGTCAGTTAGCATGGAGGAAACTCCGTCGTCATCCTGCCGGAGTCATCGGTATGGTTTTGATAGGAATTTTGGTTATAGTGAGTATTCTTGCTCCCGTACTTGCTCCTTTCGACCCCAAGCTGCAAGTTCTGGAATATTCAGTTAAATCTTCAATGTTTCAGGGAAATGTTTTATATGTAAAGAATCCTGCTAACCCCGATCAACCTTCGGTTCTTGCGATTGAAAGCTATCAAGAGACAGGGGATTCAGTTCGTTATACTGACCTTTCCGGCAAAAAGACTACACTTGCAAAATCACAAATGTGGGGGAATAGTCCGGAAGAATGGCACGGGACGCCAACCTATTATCTGGGAACTGATAATTTTGGAAGGGATGTGTTAAGCCGTTTGATTTATGGTGCACGAATCAGTTTAATGGTTGGGGTGGTGTCACAGATAATAGCACTGGCAATCGGAATATTTCTTGGGGCACTGGCTGGATATTTTCGTGGATGGGTCGATAATGTGATATTATGGTTTATAAATGTTGTGTGGTCGTTCCCTACGATACTTTTAGCGATTCTTTTTTCTGCAGTTCTAAAATCAACTCATGACATTTTAGGGTTCGAGTTAAATGCTTTTTGGCAGACATTTATTGCAATCGGCATCTCAAGTTGGGTTGACATAGCCCGTATTGTTCGCGGACAGTTCTTTTCCCTGCGGGAAATGGAATATGTGGAGGCAACCCGTGCATTAGGGTATGGCTCGATGAGAACAATTTTCCGTCATATTCTACCCAATGCTTTCGGACCTATAATCGTCTTGGCAACTGCTGGAATTGCAACATCAATTATTGCCGAAGCAGGGCTTAGTTTCTTGGGGCTTGGCATTCAAAAACCGGAGCCTTCGTGGGGTATTCTAATTTTTGACGGTTACGGATATATTGCAGCCGGTACGAATTGGGGACTTACCCTTTATCCAAGTATTGCAATGGCTGCTGCTGTGTATGGTTTTAATTTATTAGGCGATGGTTTACGCGATGCCTTGGATCCCAAATCAATCCAACGATAATTCTCTTCAAATTTTATCTAATGTTATGAATTATTCTGATCTTAAGGTTTTTGTAATCGAAGATGATATCTCAGTTCGTTCTCTCTTACGTCGGATAATGGAGAAACATTTCCAGATTGTTATTTTTGAGTTTGGTTCTCCGGTAAGTGCTTTTAAAGCAATGGGCTCTGCCTTGCCTGATTTAATTATTCTGGATATTCATACCCCACATATAAGCGGCTTCGCTGCTATGCAAACAATAGCAGCAAACGAAAGATTGAGTGCTATTCCGGTGGTGGCCTGTACAGGAGACTCAGAACCCGAACTTATCAAACGACTTATTTCGTTAGGTGTAAAAGAGTATATTCTAAAGCCATTCGATCCTCAAAAATTAGTAGATCGCCTTACTGTTCTATTTGATGAAATTCTTGAGAAAAAAGCAAAAGAAGTAAGTGATGATGAGATTAATCTCATAACTACTGAATATGATGATGATGACGAACTTGTTTAATTAAAAATGATTTACGAATCTTTACCTGCCCTTATAGCTTCAAAACCTCTTCCATCTATGATACTGTTATTTGGGGAAGAGGATTTTTTGCTTGAAGAAGCGTATAACAAGTTGATCCAAACAGCATCTAAAGGTGATGAAAACGGTTTTGACTTTGATACTGTGGATGCAGACGTTACGTCTGCCGAGAGTGTAGTTTCAATGGCTTCGGCATTTCCGCTTATGTCCGAACATCGTGTGGTGTCTATTAAGAACTTTGAAAAGTATTTTAGCGGACGTGGAAGCAAGAAAACAGAGGAGAAATCACCATTTGCCAAGTACTTCCAGTCGCCTCAACCATCTACATTGTTAATTTTACGTTCGGCTGCCAGTGAACTTAACGGGATAAGCAGTGCGATGGGTAACTCGAAACAATCCGAAAAAGGACAGAAAAAACTTGCTTCATTGAAATTCCCCTATAATGTTTTACTCGAAAAGGCTGCATGTTTGGAATTTCCCAAAATTTACGAACGTGATGTTCCATCGTGGATAGCCAAACGACTTAAAGAAAAGGGACGTGAGATTTCGCCCGAGGCTGCAGAATTTCTTACAGCAAAGGTTGGTACTTCACTACGAGAGCTGAATAATGAAATTGAAAAAATCTTGATTTTCTTACAAAACAAAAAGAAGATTACCGACGAGGATATAAGTGCGGTTGTGGGGGATTCACGGGTTTATAATGTATTTGAATTACAAAAGGCTGTCGGCAGTAGGGACTTGCCTCGGGCATTGGATATAATGTTTCACATGCTTGCAGCAGAGAAACAGGAAGTGTTAATTATTTCAATGCTTACACGATACTTTATTGTTTTGTGGAAACTATCCGAAGCAGCCCAACAAACCAAAAATCATTATGAACTTAGCAGAACCGTAGGAATCAGTTCTTTTTTCATTCCGGAATATTTGGGTGCACTTCAAAAATTCTCTCCATCACAGTTAAACAGAGCTTTTTATGCACTTAGGGATGCTGATTTGAAGATTAAATCTTCTAATCTTCCGGCTGATATAATTCTCCAACAGTGCTTTATTTC
>CALMMI010000426.1 GCA_937868245.1 uncultured Ignavibacteria bacterium
GATGTGGTCGTTTTCCCGTGCGTACCCGAAATAACAATTGAGGTATTTTTTGCAATCAGATAATCCCGTATAATTTCGGGCATAGATACGAGTGTCATTCGTGCGTCAAGCGCATACTCAAGTTCGGGGTTTCCCCTGCTTACCGAGTTACCCACCACAATCGTATCAGGATTTGCATCAAGAATGTTATCCCCATTGAATCCCTCATAATACGGAATACCACTTTCACGTAGGAAATCACTCATCGGAGGATATATATTTGCATCCGACCCGCAGACTTCAAATCCAAGCTGACGGCACGCGAGTGCAACCGCCCCCATGGCAGTCCCTCCGATACCGATAAAGTAAAGTTTAGTCAAAATTATACCCCTGAAAAAGAATCAATGTCAATTGTAATTTTTACGGCTGATGTAGCGTGTTTATGTTGATAGGATGCATACGCCGCCGATAAAGCTGTTCGCAGTTTCTCACCCGTCGTATCGAGATGCTTCATACTTTTAAGGATAAGCACCCTGCGGTAATGTGACCGCAAACGTGAAATCGTTGGAACGGAAGGTCCAACCCGAAGTACGGCAGGATTATGCGATGGCAGAAACCCTGCAAAGTAATGTGAATGCTCATGTACCTGCTGTTCGTATAATCCCGAAAATTCAATCATTACAAACCGAGTGAACGGCGGATAATGTGCATCTTTTCGTAGTTGTAGTTCATCGTTATACAGCAATTCATAGCGTCCGGCTAGTGTTGCGATAATCGCCTGGTGGTCGGGATGTGCGGTTTGGATAATCACCTCACCGGCGTATTCACTGCTACGTCCTGCCCTGCCCGAAACTTGGGTAAGCAGTTGGAATGTACGTTCGGCAGCACGGAAATCCGGCATGAAAAGTTGAAGATCGGCATTCACCACTCCAACAAGCGTAACCCGACTGAAATCAAGTCCCTTAGCCACCATTTGCGTACCAACAAGAATATCAATTGCACCCGATGAAAACTCCTGCAAAATCCTACGGTGTGAACCTTTTTGTAGGGTCGTATCAGCGTCCATCCGTTGGATTTTCGGGGTCGTCCCACGTTTAGTGAGTATCTCTTGCAGCTCTTCCTCAATACGCTGCGTACCTGTTCCAATTTCACGAATATCTATACTGCCACATACTTCACAGCACTGAGGAGCAACCGTATTATAGCCGCAATAATGACACCGCAACAGGTTCATCCCTTTGTGGTACGTAAGGGCAACCGAGCAATTTTTGCAATGCGGAATCTCCGAGCAATCCAAACATTCCAAACGGCTTGAGAAACCACGTCGGTTATGGAAGACAATAACCCCTTCTTTTCTTGTTAACCGTTCTTCGATAGCGGTAAGAAGGTCTTGCGAAAAAGCACCCTCCATCATTTTGTTTTTGCGTTCCTGTTGCAAGTTTACCACCCGAATCGACGGCATTTTCGCTCCGTCCGCCCTAGAGGAAATTTCGAGCAAATGATATTTGCCTAAGTTTGCGTTGAACATACTTTCCATCGATGGAGTTGCAGACCCTAAAACTACCACTGCGTTTTCGATTCCGCCCCGCATAATTGCACAATCACGGGCGTTGTACCGTGGTGCCGGTGATTCTTGCTTATAACTCGGTTCATGCTCTTCATCAACAATAATCAAACCTAAATTTGTGATAGGAGCAAAGATAGCCGAACGTGCACCGATAATAATTTTTGCCTCATTGCGCTCAATCTTCCGCCAGTTATCGAAGCGTTCACCTGAACTCATTTTGCTGTGCAGCACTGCAATTTCCTGCCCGAATACAGCATGGAATCTATCTAACAACTGTGGAGTAAGGGAAATTTCCGGCACAAGCAGCAAGGCAGTTTTTCCCATCGAAAGTGCCTGGCGGATAGCATGGATATACACAAGGGTTTTACCGCTGCCGGTTACCCCGTGGAGAAGAAATGTCTTGTATTTTTCGGCGGTTAACTGCTCATTGATTTTCTTGAGTGCGTGTTCCTGTTCTATTGTTAACGGAAGATGAGCTTCTTCCCGTTGGACAAGTGATTCCTTATGAGGCTTTTCTATCCGTGAAACTTCGATTTCAACCTCGATGACAAGTCCTTTTTCCTTCAAACTTTTTACTGTTTGAGACGACGTTTTGGTTTCCTGCAGTGCATCAGTCATCAGCATCGGGTGGGCATTATGCAACGAATGGATATAGAGATGACTAAGCAGGAATGCTTGTTTCGGTGCTTTGCGGTCTAACTCATCTAGGATTGCCTTGAAATTT
>CALMMI010000427.1 GCA_937868245.1 uncultured Ignavibacteria bacterium
AATGGATAAGGAGAATCAACGGATTGCCACCGGAAAAGACATTATTCGAATTG
This sequence comes from uncultured Ignavibacteria bacterium, assembly GCA_937868245.1. GTDB lineage: Bacteria > Bacteroidota > Ignavibacteria > Kapaibacteriales > UBA961 > JADJXV01. The sequence continues at coordinate 54 of CALMMI010000427.1, forward strand.
CAGATGCACCGGATAAGGTTGCAGATGTCCAGCAATTATCAACATTGATTAATCGCAATGCAACATACCAGGAATCTATGATTTCCGTTGGAGAAGAGCTAACGAACGTTGGTGCAAATCTCCAAACATTTTCGGATAAATTGGCTACCGTTCGTGAAATTGGTCTTGTTGCCTCTGAATCATCAAATCACGATAAATTGCCTGTGCTTGCCCAGCAGATTTTTCAACAATTAACGGATATGGTTAAGATTGCAAACAGCGACTTTAACGGCAAATACTCTTTTGGCGGTACAAAAACAACACCTGAATCTATTGTACCAGTCCCGCCGCAAGTTACAAAAGAGCCTTTTGAACTTATACAAACTGCACCAACTGCAACCAATCCTTCAGGATATCAGGTGGTTTTCAAAGGCAATCTTCAGGATAGAACGGTAAACACAGGTCCAAATACCACAGAGGTGGTTAATGCAAAAGCTGATGCCGCGTTTGGAACAGGTGGTACGGAAATATTCGATACACTTATCAAATCATACAATCTACTTAACTACCGAGCGGACGGTACACAACGTGATTCCAGCGAGTTGTTCTCAACCGGTGAACAGCGTACATTACAATCGTTTGTGTCTGATATGACCAGAGAGATGTCGAATATTGACCTCGAAATCGGGCGAATCGGGTACAAGCAAAGCAGAATGGAAATTTTGAGCGATCAAATCACCGAAGATAATACACGACTCGGCGAGTTCCGTTCCCGTAAAGAAGATACGAATATTCCCGAAGCACTTATTAATCTTAAGAAAGAAGAAAACGCGCTTCAATACTCACTTCAAATCGGTTCACGTTTGATGAATCAGTCGTTAATGGACTTCCTACGGTAGGAATTAGTACATAAATCAGCAAAAAGACAGTGCCGAATTGTATCTTTGTAATAATAATTTGCACAACTGAAAGTATAACAGTAATTTCGGCAGTATGAAAGCAAGCACCCTCATCGGAATCGTTCTTGGCGCAATCGCTATTTTTGGTTCGTTCCTCCTCGAAGGCGGTACGTTCGATGCACTCTGGGTGTTGCCTGCTATCATTATTGTGTTTGGCGGAACTCTTGCTGCTGCTCTTGCAGGCAGTTCATTCGAACAATTTGGAAGAATCCCCCGCCTGTTATCCATCGCATTCTTTCCTCCCCACTTTGAAATTCAGAAAACAATCGACCAAATAGTTACCTTTGCCGCACTAGCACGCAGAGAAGGAATTTTGGGACTCGAACGTCGCAAAAATGAGATCAAGCATCCGTTCCTCCGTAAGTTATTCGAGGTTTCGATTGATGGTGCCGACCCTGCTGCACTTCTTTCGACAGCAGAAACCGATATGGATTTCATTACAGAACGTCACTTGGCTAACATATCCCTCTTTACAAAAATGGGAGGATATTCGCCCACTATGGGTATCATCGGAACAGTTATGGGCTTGATTTCCACTCTTGCTGCGGCGGGTAGTGACCCAACTGTTTTGATTCATCATATTGCCACAGCATTTATCGCCACGATGTGGGGAATTTTCATGGCTAATCTTGTGTGGTTGCCAATCAGCGACAAACTTCGTAGCCTCCATAGCGAAGAGATGCAACTTCTTAAGGTTATGACAGCAGGTGTTCATTCCGTACAACTTGGTGAAACTCCATCGGTAGTCCGTGCGAAATTGATGAGCGCGTTGCCGCTTGGTGAACAGATGAAATTCTCGAAAACTACCATACCGAATCCCTTCTTTGCACCTGCCCCCCCTCGCCCTGCTCCTGAGGAGCAGAAGAATTGAGAACTGATTTTTATTCTATAAAAAAAATATTGCAGTAGCCATTATTGCTCAATAAAATATTAAATTAAATCTAACATAGCTTTTAGAAAATACTTTATATGGTTTTTCGTTGATTAATCGAGAATATGCTTAAAGCATGAGTTTTATTAATCCAATTAAACAGCTATAGAATCAATGAAATATAACAATTATAAAACAATGCTTCGCCCTGAACCTGAAGGTGGGTTTACGGTTATTGTCCCTTCTCTCCCCGGGTGTGTTACTTATGGTTCAACTCTTGATGAAGCAAAGGAGATGGCGTTGGAAGCAATCGAGATTTATTTAGAGAGTTTAATCGATCATAATGAATATATTCCGAATGATAATGAAACTTTAGAATATAATATTTCGGTAGAATCTTATGCCTAAATTTCCATCCCTTAAACCATCAGAAATTATTAGATTCCTTATAAGGAATGGATTTATAATTGACAGAGTAAAGGGAAGTCACCATATTATGTACAATGGAGAAACAAAAAGATGGGTTATTGTCCATTTCACAGGGCAGATTTACCCATCGGCACACTTCGCGAGATAATAAAACAATCAGGTTTAGAACTAGAAGATTTTACAGATTAGATACTTTACCCAATACATTTAATTCTCCCTACACTCCCTCAATATACTCCAACAGCTCCCGATACAACACTGATTCCCGCAATATCTCCTCGCACCCAATCAGAATAAACTGCTGGCGCGCACGGGTAAGAGCTACATTCAATTTACGGTCGATAAGAGTATCACCTATCTCTACAAGCGATTGTGCGGCTCTAAGCTGGGCAGCATGACTTACCGCACACGAAAGAATGATAATATCCCGCTCGCTACCCTGATAACGCTCTACTGTGTCGATAGTAACCAATGGTCTGAGTTCTGTTGGCAAAAGCGAGTATATCTCTGCAATCTGCGCTCTGAATGGTGTAATTACCCCAAGTGTTGTTGAAGTAAAAGCATCACCATACCATTTGGCTATGTGTGAAACAATTGCTGCAGCAATTTCCGCTTCCCCTCGATGTACTTTCGGGCGATGTTCACGTTTTGAAGGGATGTACAACATACGCTTGGTGCGTATTTTTTTGATAATATCTGCAGGCAAGGAATATCCTTCTTCTTCCGTAGAATAATGTGGTAAATCTGTACGTGAATCTTTAGAGTTGTATTCTGAATGTTGCCATTCGTTCATCGTTTCCAGTCTTCTGTCATAAAAAAGTTTACTGGGAAAACGTTGAATATCATTGTGCATCCGTGCCTGGCGTGTGAGCATTCCAAATCCATCGGTCCAACCATTAGCAGTGCAACACCGTAGCAATCGCTCAAAAAGTGATATTCTCAAATCTGTTAAATGAATTTCAGAGAAATTCTCATTCTTTACGACAGCTCCGCGCTCATTTTGTACTACAACCGCAGGTAATTGCTTCTCATCCCCAATCAGAATAAAACGATTTACAGCCGCTAGGATTCCAATTATTTGCGGCTCTATTAACTGAGATGCCTCATCGATAATCGCCGTCGAAAATCGTTTCAATTTGAGAATTTCAGGGTTGGAATTGACTGATGATACCGTAGATACGATAATACGGGTAGAATCAAGAAGAACTTTTAATTCTTCAAAAGGAATTTTATGCGCTATTATAGACAGTAATTTATCAGGGTGTTCTGTTGTTTCCTTACTTCCCAAACGCAAGAAAGGCAAATCAGCACTAATGCGTTTAATCGCAGAACAAATTTCATCCACTGCACGATTTGTAAATGCTAGCACCAGCAATGTTTCGTCAGTCTTAGTGAATAGATGTTCAACAAGATTACGGAGCATTACGGAAGTTTTGCCTGTACCCGGTGGTCCTTGCAGAAGAAAATAATCTTTCGAGGCAATAGCACGGGCTAACAAGTTCTTTTGTTCAGGATGGAGATTCGGAATATCTTGTTCAGGCAGAGTGTCGAATTCAGGTGCACGCAAGCCAAGAATTGCCGAACGTTTGTGATATGGTGATTTGAGTGCTGCAACAAGTGAACGGTACAATGTAACAAACCCGCTTTCAATTTGGTCTCCTTCAATTGCCCATTTCTTATCTTCTGTGAAAAACTCACGATGTATTTGTTTGTTTCTCAAACTGATGGTAATCCGTTCAGGCGATAATTCGCGAATAGATGCCTTTATCATTTGCCCTTCCACCGGACTTCCCCCGCCAATCGGATATAACACAGCTATATCACCAATCCGAAATGACGAGACTTGAGCTGTTTCTTCTGTCCGACGAAAAGTGAGATAGAATTTTGAGAAATCAGATTCATCAGATAAAAGCTCCAAATGAGCCAGTACTGAAAACGATTGTTCTTTTTCCTCTAAAGAGTCTCGCCAAAGTGAAGCAAATCCATTGGAACTGTGATTTGCAGTACCTGTTCGTCCGGCATACTGCTCGCGCATCAAGAACGAAAGAAATGCCTGAAAGTACGTTCGCTCAAGCGGTGTCATACCCGCATAAAATTTTGAGAAATCGAGAACTTCATTTTGTTTAAAATCCGGTCTGATTCCAAATTTTTCTAATGAAATATTCTTTAGAAAAGTGAACTTTCTTTCAATTATTTCGTGTTCTATTGCAATAATCCTATTGCGAAGTATAAGTGCATCCTGCTTGTTTTGTGAAATATTCGGTGCATTTCTTAGCGGAAATTCTGTCGCTCTTGAATACAAAACCTGGCTATCGCCTGTCCGCCCTTCATAAGCAGAATCTAGTAATAGATTATAGCAGGTAGTTTGTATCAAATGGTTAATCCACATTCCTGTTTGCACGCTTGGGCGACCTTGCATAGCAAAGGTAAGAGTAGCCGCAGGCGGTTTACCTGATTTTAACTCAATGACTGTTTTACGCTTCGGATCATCGTATTCAAGTAGTAAATCAAGCCTACCTTGCAAACCATAAATTGGAGAAATGAACGTTGGTTCAATACTGAAATTATCATAATGGAGAGTAGGTAATAATGCACTGAGAATATCAAATTGTTCCCTGACTGAGGCGAGTAAATCAGTCAAGGCAGTTGGATTATCTCCTAAGGCATAAAGAGTTTGAATAGGTTTTATCGCAAGTGTAGAGCGGAATATCTTCTCGAAATCAGCATCGGGATTATGAAGCAATTCATCAAAACATGTATTGACTAATGTACCTGAAAAAGCTGCAAGCGATGTATCTCCAGCTGAAAATTTCTTCAGAAAATATAATAGCGGGTTTGCACCATTCTGCTGAAAGCACTCGGCAACATCTGTTACATCAATTAAAATATCCGGTTCAATAACGATAAGAGTTACTGCTGTAGAATAAAAGCCCGATGGAGTATTTTTTGCTTTGATGAGTTCGGTAATATGAAGTGTA
>CALMMI010000428.1 GCA_937868245.1 uncultured Ignavibacteria bacterium
ATAGCCCGTCCGGCTATATCATACGCTTTGAATGTTATTTCCTTACTAGAACTCGGTTCATACTCATCGGCGAACATTGTCCAAATCATTGTATCTCTCAGGTTGCCGAAACTGTCGGTTGTTCTGTTCTTTAATAGTGCTTCCAATGTATAGCCAAGTTTCCGAGGTATGCTTTGGCTTCTAATATTTTCGGGAGCACAGTGAATTTCAATTCGTTTTAGCTTTTCAATTTCAAAACCTACTTTTGTAAGAACCTGTACTATTTCGGTAGCATACCCGTTGTTAATATGATTTTTGCTAATCCAATAACCAATTTCCCGTGCATCCTTGCCTATTCGTGTATGTAAGCCGCAGCCTCCCACAAGTTCCTTTTCGTCTTTATCGAAAATACCAAAAGTATAGTCTGTGCCCAAGTCAAAATTTCCTCTGAACATACGGATAAGATCAATCTTGTCATCAAGTGTTGAGGGTTCATCTTTTGCCCATGGCATCCACGGCAGTAAATGATCCACGCTAAGGGTAACTGCATCCAAGAGCATTTGTGCATCCGAAGGGGCATAACAACGCACAACAAGTCTTTCTGTTTCAATTCTGTAGGTTCGGGCGATGTTCATAATTTAAAATCAACTTCAATTGAGGCTCGTATTGCAATCGGAGATAGAAGTGTTTGTTTTCAAACATACTTCTTTTCGGTAAATCCTAAAAAGGGAATTTTGTTTGTATGCTCACTATCACAACAAAGCAACGTAAGCATTCTCTCTCAAAATCGGTATGGTATTGCTTTTATTATATTCACAAGCCAGATACACATCGTTTTTAAAACCCCTTTCTATCAGTTCCTTTCCTGAACTACATTGCATAATTTGGTCAGAAAGGTTTTCTTCTACACTTGTAAAAACAGATAATGCAGCGTTACTTTCCGAAGATAATTTACCTTTTAAAAATGAAATTATTGCCCCAGCACCTATCAGATCCTCAAATGCAGGACGGAGAGATTCGTCACCCCACCGTTCTCCTGCCGGAATAACGGAGATGGATTTTCCAAGTGTCATTGCGAAATTAGCAACAGCCTCAGCATTTCGCAGGCATCCGCAAAGAGTGGTAGTACTTCCGGTTGATAATGATAAAGTTGAACCGTTGGGGGAAGGCAAGACTAATGAAGTACCTTTAGGGATTTCTAACAATGAGGTTGGTGATAAGGTATAACCGCCTGTACGCTTTCTGGTAAAGTCTGCCAGCTCAGCATTAATTGATGATGCATAGTGCACTGCGGTAGAGTCTTTTGTGCAGTAAGGGTAAATTCTTGCACCATTACTTGTGGCAATATCAACACTCGTAGAGAACGAAAGAATATCAACTATTATGACAACATCCGAAATAGGAGCAAGTTCCCGTACTCCATGAATACCCCATTCGAGACGTATATCAAATTCCTGTTGGTTGAAAATCATAATGAACTCTTTTTTTTGATTTTTCTAAATTCTGAAATCTTCGATAAACGAGCATGAAGCAGTTCGGACTGTATCATTGTAAGGGCTTCTTACTGTATTCAAGTTAGAAAAAATTTGTGTAAAAAGAACGTTAAAATTTTTGCTGCTAAGCTCCCAATACGAAGTATTGTTTTACCGACTTCTTATGAATTGGTATATTTGTCTAGAAAGAAATGAAATAACCACCCATTGTCAGACAATAATGAGAAAGAATAGTATTGATTTGAAATACTTCCGATTACGAAATATAGTCCGGTTCTCGGTTCTGTCCTTGCTTGTAATTGCATGTTTTTCAGTTGCATATTCCGGTGAAATCAACGTGAATGTTGCGAGCGCAAGTGCAAAAGCCGGAGACCATTTAGCTGTTGTTGTTTCAGGGTCTGTAAGTGTTGATTCACTTGCAAACCTCCAAATTGTGTTTGAGTATAATGCAGGCAGAATCAAAATTGACAGTGTTGTCGCCGGTACAGACTATGCCATAAAATGTGTAAATCCAAGTATATCCGACAGTTCTTTTGCTACGCTTGGAACTCTTAAAGTATCCTGTGCGGACGTACAAACTGTTTCGGATGGGAAGATTTGCATTCTGTATGTTACATGCCTTTCCGGTGAAGGAAAAGAGGCACTCATAACCCCCTCAAAAGTTGTTATCAACGATTCAAATCAAGCCGGAAATTTTGTCTCAGGAAAAATCACGTTTGATGATACAGCAATAACACAAAAGTTCATCGAAGGGCTTGGTTACAGCTCT
>CALMMI010000429.1 GCA_937868245.1 uncultured Ignavibacteria bacterium
GCTTCGTCGTCAATTTGCAAAGCCCAGTTTGTCATTTTTTCATAGCCTACTGTACTGCATGGGATTGCCCCGAGTGCTTTACCACAAGCCGAGCCGGCTCCGTGCCCGCTCCACAATTGAATATAGTCTGGTAATTGTTTGAATCGCTTGAGTGAATTAAACATTTGTTTTGCTCCGATTTCCATGGTTCCGACCACTCCGGCGGCTTTTTCGAGTAGGTCGGGTCTGCCAATATCTCCTACAAAAACAAAATCTCCCGAGAAGAACATAATGGGTTTTTCAGAAACGGGCATATCGGTAAGTAAAAAGCAAATATGCTCAGGAGTATGACCGGGAGTGTGCATTACCTCAATTTTCAAATTTCCAATCATGAATGTACTGCCGTCTTTAAGCGAAGTATGCGGGTATTGATACTGCCATTCCGCCCCACCTTCATCAGACAGAAGAATTTCAGCTCCTGTTGCTGCAGCAAGCTCCCTGGCACCACTCAAAAAATCGGCATGAATATGCGTTTCAGTAACATGCGTAATGGTAAGTTTTTCGTTTTTTGCAATCGTAAGGTAGGTATCTATATCTCGCTTTGGGTCAATGACCATTGCAGATCCGGATCTTTGGCAACCTATTATATAGCTCGATTGAGCAAGACCTTTTTCAAAAACATGTTGAAAAAACATAAAGTATCTTTCCGATAGAATTTTGGGAATTGAAACAACGGGTACATCCACAGATTTATCTTACAAAATTAAGGTTAATTCACGAAAAAATAGGCATTATGAGATTTTTCATTACTGTTTGAGATACTTTTCTTTAATTTGCAGTTTTCCATAGAAAAATTGTGTAATTTCGTTCCAATTCCTACATTATTGTAATCATAATTTGTAGTCCTATTTCTAACAACCATGCAATTTACGAAGTGCTGATGAAAAAGATTCTTATTATCGAAGACGAAGAGTATATACGTGACGGTGCGGCATTACTGCTTGAGGATCAAGGATTTGCTACTATAACTGCAGAAGACGGTGCAATCGGTATCGATAAAGCATTGACCGAAGCTCCTGATTTGATACTCTGTGATGTAATGATGCCAAATATTGACGGGTACGGAGTACTCTACAGACTGCGCCAGGAACCGACTACTGCAAATATCCCATTTATCTTTCTTACTGCTAAAGTTGATAGGACAAGTGTTCGTATGGGTATGGATTTAGGTGCGGACGACTATCTTACGAAACCCTTTACACTGGATGAGCTTGTAGGTGCTGTCAATACACGTTTGGAAAAGCAGGCACGGCAAATTCAGGAAACTGAATCTAAACTTGAAGTTTTACGCCGAAGCATTATTTATGCTCTTCCTCATGAACTTATGACTCCCCTAAACGGGATTCTTGGTCCTGCTGAACTCTTAATGCAAATGTTCGACATTCTTTCAAAAGAAGAGATTGTTGAAATGCTCGGTATAATCCGCAAATCCGGCGACAGGCTCTATCACTTGATGCAGAACTATCTGCTATATGCCCAGCTTGATTTGTTCTCGAGTGATGACGAAGCTATCACGATGATGAGAAACGGATGTTCGTATAATGCACATGTTGTAATTGAATCTGCTTCGTTAAGCAGGGCAACTCACATTACAGCAGGCAAAAAGACTTAACCATGCATTGCCAGGACTCGGACATAAGAATTGAACAGGAGCATCTCCATAAAATCATTGTGGAACTTGTAGATAATGCTTATAAATTTTCTAATGAAGGCTCTCGGGTTGAAGTATTAGGGAAAAAAGACGCAGAGTTTTATGATATTACAATTACTGACTACGGACGCGGCATGAGACCTGAAGATATTGCTTCTATTGGCGGTTACATGCAATTCGACAGAAGAATTTACGAACAACAAGGGGGAGGTTTTGGACTTATCATTGCCAAACGCCTTGTAGAACTTCATAATGGAAAGTTTTCTATTGATTCAGTCCCAAATGTGAAAACGTCCGTTCGCTTTTCACTTCCGTTGAAAGCAGCGTAAGTTGTGTTTTTCAATCTTTCGATTATAATAATATTTTATGGCTCGTTTCAAAGTTGATATTGAATATGAAGGCACGCGGTTTTCAGGTTGGCAGGCACAAAAAAACGCACGCACGGTTCAGGGAGAAATAATCGGGGCAATGAAGGAAATATTCAATACGGATAATTTCGAGTTGTATGGTTCGGGAAGAACAGATGCAGGTGTACATGCCATTGCGCAAGTGGCTCACCTGGAAGTCCAGACAATGCTTGCTCCGGAAGTTATCAGGATGAAAACGAACGACTTGCTTCCGGCGGATATAAACATACTCGAAGTTGAAAAGGCATCCAAGCAATTTCATGCACGCCACGATGCAATTGCCCGCAGCTACTTGTATCAAATCTCACGACGACGCACAGCATTCGGCAAACGTTCGGTATGGTGGATTAAAGACCGTCTTAATTTCGATTTGATGCAGCGTACAGCTGAGCTTTTCGAAGGGATGCACGATTTCCGTTCATTTACTGCCGACGACCCCGAGCAGAAATCTACTAAAGTAAAGATTGACCAAGTACTCCTTCAAGAACACAATCATCTTATTCTTATGCGTATTACCGGTTCACATTTTATATGGAATTTGGTACGGCGTCTAGTTGGGACGATTGCCGAGGTTGGACGAGGAAAGTTATCAATTAGTCAAATTGAGCATTTTCTTAATGTAAAATCGGATATTCCTGCAAAACTTACTGCACCTCCATCCGGTTTGTTTTTGGAACGTGTTTTTTACCCCGGAGATACTCCGCTTCAAACGCTAGAGCCTACGCTGAATATTTAATTCTATATTTACATAAAGACCAACGACTAAAACTCCCCTCCACTGCATTTTTCCTTGCAATGTACTATTGCTTTTTGTAATTTGTACGGTAGATACTCTATATCTATTCTTAATAGTTATAAACTCTTCTTGTTTTTACGGGTATTAATGTTCCCATTAGAATTTCCGCTCATTTTTGCCATGAGCCGGATGCCCCTTTTATTAAGATAATTCAATGAGAAATTGTTTCATCTTCATAGTACTACTCTGTTTATCAGCTGTCTCTGTTTCTGCTCAGCACGAAGGAGACAATTGGTACTTTGGGTTTAATGCAGGGGTAAATTTTCAAAATGGAAACCCTGTTGTTCTCCTCGATGGTAAGGTAAGTTCGAACGAAGGTTGTGCCGCAATGTCGGATAAAGTAACCGGCAAATTACTTTTCTATACCGACGGCGTCACTATTTGGAATGGGAATCATACGGTTGTTGCTAATGGCACAGGTTTATTAGGTGGCTCTTCGGGCACTCAGACAGTATTGATTGTCCCTAATCCTGCGAACGAATTTGAATATTACATTATTACAACTCCGGATTTAACCGGGAATGATCGGCGTAATATAACAGGGATGTATTACACCTTGTTAAGTGTTGCAAATCCGGATTGCGACATCCTTTTCAAAAACAAACTGCTTCTCGAAAA
>CALMMI010000430.1 GCA_937868245.1 uncultured Ignavibacteria bacterium
ATTGATTGCCATTTCCTCTACGGTTTCTTTGCTAACCGCACCATATTTGGCTAACGTTTCAGGACTAACATTAAGAATATTCTGTTTTGCTGTATAACTATATACCTGAACACCGCCTTCAAAATATGCAGAACTCCCTGCAATATCCGTAAGTGCAGCCCCTAGCATTCCTCCTGTACACGATTCCGCTACGGATACTGTCCGTTTCTTTTCAATAAGTAAGCCGGCAACAACAGATGCAAGTGTTTGGTCATTCTCACCAAATATATATCTATTTACTTTCTCACGAATATAATTCTCTATTCTTTCAAGTTCATCGGTAGCATCTTGTTTGCTGCTTGCCTGTACTCCGATTCTTAACCTAACACCCTGATAAGAAGGCAAAAATGCCAGTGATGAATCTTCTAAAAATTCTTGTGGCTCTCCAATAAGGTCTGCAAGATTTGCTTCTGTGATTCCGGTCGTGAGGAGAGTTTTATATAATTGTACTTCATCAGTTTCATCCGCCCATTTTGATAAACGGGATAAAACATGTTCCTCCATCAAGCCCTTCATTTCTCTCGGAACTCCCGGCAACGAAACTACTATTTTGCCGCTTTCTTCAAACCACATTCCTGATGCAGTTCCGCGTGAATTCGAAAGGATTGTTGCTTTGGAGGGAAGCATCGCCTGAGTGGCATTCCGTTCAGAAACAGATTGTCCTCTTCTGGCATATATGGAGGTAAGGTAATCAAAAGTAGGTTGGTGAAATATAAGAATATCATCGAAATACTCACAAAGTGCATCTTTGGTAAGATCGTCGTGAGTAGGACCTAAGCCGCCTGTGATAATTACAGCATCACTCGCAGAAAGAAGACGCTCCAGTTCATTTTGAATAATCCGAATATCATCTCCAATCGTAGAATGAATGGAGATTTTGCAGCCTATGCGGGTACACTGGTCAGCTATCCATGCAGCATTTGTATTTACAATTTGACCTATACAAATTTCATCGCCAATTGTGAGAATTGAAAGTGAGAGCATGAATTTTTATCGTATATTTTTGTGATCCACCAAGCATAAACAAATCAGAGTCCATACTGTAAAATTGAGCAATCACTACATTGCTTCTTTACATTTTTCCTGATAATTTATGTTTTACTTCAAGAACAATCGGTGGTATGAATGCCTTAACGAGCTGTTTAAGGCTTCGTTTTGCTTTTTCGTTCGGACGTAATTTAAAAAGTGTTGAGTGACTGTCAGTAACTTCTTCTTCCAGTCTCCCGTTGGAGTAATAATAGAGGGCAATTGATTTACGAGACATATCCTCGGGACATTTTAGAGGCTCAGGATGTCCGTGATAGGCGGTATCTGTTGTGCTGAATAATACGATACGATTGAATATCGGTAGAATTTTGACAATACTATGTTCCATTGTTTTATCCCACAATTCAAGTTGTCCGCCGTATTCTTCCTTCCAGTTTTTATTTAGATACACAAGAAGGTTAATCCTGCGATCTACATTTAGTTTCCTGTGTTTATTGAAATCTGCATGAACACCAAGTTTACCTCCGGGCATAATTTGATGAAGACCGCCACCTTCAAAATGAGGGTCGGGCAAAAGCCCTTGAATACCGGTTAGCTCTTCCAGGAAATTGATGAAATACGATGAATTGAGATGGTACATCAGCCATTTTGTAGCGGGTCCAAAGTTATCGTCTTTTTGGGCTGAGAGTTTTACCTCGTGGTAATTATCAAATTCAGTCCACTTGATTTGCTTCCGATTTGGAAATTCTTCCAAAACACGGGATAGCATTGTTTCATCAAAAAAATTATCAAGTGCAATATGCGGGAAAGGATTAGCGTTGCGATAGTCTGCTGCTCGTTCGCCGGCTATGCGGCTCATGTTTTCGAGCGGAAGCGGATTGGGATTGGCGGAAAACGGTAGTTCCATTACAAATAGTTAGTGTTTGGAAAATATTTGTTTTACGATAGAAGAGCAATTCATCAACTAAGGCTGGGGTGCAAGACCCAGATACATTTTATTGACAATTGTTGTTACTGTTTCAAGCGGCTTATCGAGCGATTTGAATAAGTTTCGGGCTTGCCCTATAGGATTAGGAAGTTTTGTAGCCACTTCGTAATTATAGCAATTAATAAGCATTTTGCCCGATTGGACATTAAAATTCCCTGTAATAACCCGTGTGATTTTCAACATCGCAACAGCTTTCCACATATCTGATTCGTATTGAGGATTTGTAGGGTCAAGGTTCAGCATGGCAAGCGTTTCTGCTACCGAATCCTGTTGAACAACGAAATAATATTTACTTGCAGTATCCCGAAGCCGTAAGCCTGCAGCAACAGAATCGGAAAACTTGGCACACCAATGATTCAGTGCAAGATTACCGTCCATATTTCTAAAGGGAAGAACTGCAATACGTTCTTGAGAGGATGCATAACCTGTACAAACTGCAATTGATACAACGATCAAAAAAATAAATTTTTTCATATACTTTATTGTAAACATTACAAAGACTCAATATATTTTTTAGCATGGAGAAAGGAGCGCAGTATCTTTTCCCGAATAGCGAGAACTTTTTCCCACTCATGTGCCTTGGTATACGCCATCAATTCTATTCCCAATTTAGATACTTCATCCATACCAAATTGTGCACATGAGCCTTTTATTGTGTGCCCCATACGATACAAATCTGGTTCGTTTCTTGATCGAACAAGCGTAATGAATTGCCCGTTTAGTTCTTCAATCCATGTATCTATAAATTCCGGAAGAAGCTCTAAGATAATTGGGTCATCGGGAAGTTGCATAAAATCTCCGATATGATTTGACGATTGCAGAACAAATATACTGTAACGTTTTTTAACGAAACTATAAAGAAAATTGCGAAGAAAGCTATAAGCCGAATTCTGTCTTTTTAAGATAGTACCTTTGCAGGAACTAAAACTTAAAGAGGCAATTATTTATCTGGGAACTACGTCGCCGTAATCCTCAAGCAACTTACCCGAAACAAGTGCCCTAACGAACGTTAGAGTATTGGACGAACAGCCCAAGTACGTTACAATGCAGAATGCACTATAAGCGCGGTCATGTTTCCTATTTAGTCTTGCACCGCACGGGGCTTGCCGTGCCGCATCGGTTGCCCGATAACGCGGTAAGCTCTTACCTTACCGTTTCACCCTTACCTCCATGACCTTTACAAAAGTATTCCTTACGGAGAACTTTCGATAAAGCGGATTGGCGGTTTGTTTTCTGTTGCGCTATCCGTCAGTTTACATCTAATAATCTTTCAATTATCAGAAGCGTTACTGCCTTCGCGTTACGAAGCGTGCTGTTCTATGGTGTTCGGACTTTCCTCATTCAATTTCTCAAAAAAAGAATCGAATGCAACTGCCCGCTCTCCCCGCATATTCTTTAATTACAGTAAAATTATACTAGCTTCATATCTTCCGGGAATAAAATTCTTCCGCAATGTTCGCACAAGAATAATTTATTCGGGTTATTACGGATTTCAACTATTTTCTGAGCAGGAACTGCACTGAAACATCCTGAACAACAGTTCTTACGAAGCGGCACAGCTGCCTCCATGTGGAATGTACGGATACGCTCATAATCGGCTAAAGGAAGAGCATCTATAGTTTTTGAAAGCTCAACTCTGCGGGACATAAGAGATTTCATCTCGTTATTGTGTCCGCTCGAAAGTTCTTCAAGTTCTTTTTCCTTATCCGTTAGGAGTTCCTGTGCATCCGATAAGTCTTGTTGCTGTTGTGTTAGAATTTGGCGAATGTTATCTTCTTTTACGGCAGAAGTACGTTGCTCTTCTATAATTCTGTTCCGTTCTTCGCGTAGGTTCTCAATTTCTTTGGTAATTGCATCGAATTCACGATTGTTACGAACTTGAAACTGCTGTTCGGTATATTGTGCTTCTTTATCTTTGATTTCTTGAAGCATAATATGAGCATTAGCCCGAAACGCAAGTAATTCGGAAAGAAGTTGCTGAGTCTCTTCGGCTAAAGCAGTTCTTGTTTTTACTGTCCGTTCGCAATCTTTCACTTCTTTTGGCAAATCGCCAAGATCTTCTTGAAGTTCATCAAGATGTGCGTCTATTGTTGATAATTCTGCCAATAGGGTCATAAGTGGCTGCATTGTTTACCTGTAATTGATGTTTGAAAAGTTTATCTTTTATTTAATTTTAGTTTTCAGCCCCGGCATGTTATGCATAATATGAAACGGGATTTGTGTTTGTTGCCGAGCATATAACCTTCAGTGGATTTCCAATGGATTTTTCAGATGTAATTTCTAGTAATAGCGATGCAAGAGCCTGTGGTACAAAACGTTCCATTTCATAATGCCCCGGATCGATAATCATTATTTTACCCGACGCATAATGGAATGTATGATACTTAACATCAGCAGTTATAAAACAGTCTGCTTCTGAATTTATTGCATCATCGATAAAAGATGTGCCGCTTCCACCCACTATTGCTACTTTTCTGACTTCAATATTTACTCCGCCGGAATACCTAATCGGTGAGCCGCAAACCTTCCGTACAGTTTCGAGCAATGTATTGCTGTCGATAGTAGTCCTACAGCTTGCCACCACGCCGATTCCAAACGTATTGTGTTTTGAATCAGGGACAAGTACACGCTCAATTTTCAAGCCAAGTTCATGTGCGAGTATTGCACTCGTTCCTTTTGGAAATGCATCGAAATTTGTATGTACTGCAATAAGAGCAATTTCACTCCGAATAAGTTTACTGCATAAACGTCCTACTCTATCAGAATCTTGAAGCGATACAATTGGAGAAAAAATTAGCGGATGGAAAGTAAC